>SZPB01000076.1 GCA_030263535.1 Cytophagia bacterium CHB2 | reverse complement strand
TCGGCAAACCCGCTGAATACGCCGCCCTCGTCCGCCACATCATCGAAAACGTGATGTTGCGCTCGCTGATGAAAGCGAAGTATGCGATTGCGAACAAAGGCCATTTTGGGCTGGCGTTTCATCACTATTCGCATTTCACTTCGCCCATTCGGCGTTATCCTGATCTGATTGCGCACCGCACCCTGAAGGAATACGCCAAGGGCTATCAGCCGGAACTGCACGAGTGGTACGAGCGTAAGCTTGATCGCGCCGCGCAAAAAGCCTCGGAGCGCGAGTTGGTGGCGCTGGAAGCCGAGCGCGCCTCGGTGAAGATGAAGCAAGTCGAGTTCATGTCGCGCTATCTCGGTGAAGAGTTTGATGGTTTGATTTCCGGCGTGGTGGCATTCGGAATTTTCGTGGAAATCCCCGAGTTTCATATCGAGGGTTTGGTCCATATCAGCGATCTCGACGACGATTACTACCATTTTGAAGAAAAAGCCTATCGCTTGAAGGGACAAAACACCGGGCAGATTTACCGTCTCGGTGATGCTGTGCGGATCAAAGTCGTGAAAGTCGATGTGAGTGAGCGTATTCTTGATTTCATTCTGGTTGAAAAGCCTCATCCCCGCAAAGAGGAGCGCCGCAAGAAGAAAGAGCAAAAGAAAAGGAGAAAAAGATGACCTACACGGAAAACTATTTTGATGAGGAGGTTATGGCGGACACCGGCTATTTTGCGATAAAACCTAAAAACAACACCACAGCACAAACGGTGGAGACGGCAATGGCAAATCAACCTCTGTCTGACGGCAGCGAAGAATTCTTCGAGCAATTTACTCCGCAGGAAAAATCCCGGGAAATTTCGCAAAAAAATCTCCTGCTCGGGGTGGGAATTACCCTCGGCGTGATTGCCGGCGTCGGCATTGCTTTGTGGCTGTGGAAAGGCAAAAAGAAGCATTGGTGGCAACGCGTACTTGACGTCTAGAATCGACGCTTGGGCGCCGGCCGAATAGCGGCAACCGTCCGGGTTATTTTTTTTGCTGCCAAAAGATTCTCGCCAGAACAGTATCACGTTGCGCATGTAATTTTACCTCCGGCAGTTCTCTTCTGCAAAGCAGAGTTTGGGCAACGAGTAAAGTTTTCGCTAAGTGTGAACACGATTTAATCTTGATCAAAAACCTGACACACAAGATATCGTTTCGCGGACAATGCCACCCACGCTTTTGTTTTCTCGCCCTCTATTTAGTTGCATTGGCAAATAGAGCTTCACAACCCTCCTGCAAAGGAATCCCGGCATGAAAAATTTTTCATGGTTAACGGCTCATAGCATGGCGATGATGCTGTTTATGAATATTTGCGCGACGGCACAGACGAACGGGCTTTCGCGGCCGCGCCCTTACCCGGTTTTCGAGACGCCCGGATTTGCACGCGCCGTCAAAGCCGGTACACGCACACGCACTGGCCAGCCCGGCGCGAAGTATTGGCAACAATATGCCAGGTATCATATCGAAGCCGGACTTGATCCCCTCACCCAAAAAGTGGATGGCAAAGAAACGATTCGCTACTTCAACCATTCCCCCGACACGTTATACTATCTTGCGGTTTATTTGCGTCAGAATGTTTTCAAGCCTGATGCTGTGCGCAACACCAGACTTCCGCTTACGGACGGCATGCAGATCAAGCATGTCGCTGTGAACGGCGCAGCGCTGACTGAGACAAAACGTAATAATTTTGAGGCCGGGTTTACCATCGAAGGCACGATTGCCTGGTTGCGTTTGCCGCAGAAGCTGATGCCGAAAGACAGCCTTGTCATTGCGTTCGAATGGTCGTACACGCCGCCGCTTGCGCCCGGCGATGGCCGCCAGGGCCAGGACGGCGAAGTATTTTTTATGGGATATTGGTATCCGCAGCTTGCGGTGTATGATGATGTTTCCGGTTGGGTGACGGATCCGTACTTATCGATGTCCGAATTTTATATGGGCTACGCGGATTATGACGTTCGCCTCACCGCGCCGCAAAATTGGCTTGTGGCCGCGACCGGTACGCTGCAAAATCCAAATGACATTCTCTCGCCTGCGGCGCAAGCACGCCTTGCCGAAGCATTGCGCGCAGATAAAGTCGTGGCTGTCGTGACAGAGAAAGATCGCGAGCAGGCGTTTCGCCTCTCTGGGAATGCTGTGAATACCTGGCATTACCGCGCCACAAACATTCGTGATTTTGCCTGGGCTTCCAGCAATCGCTATTTGTGGGATGCTACGCGCGCGCTCATCGGACCGCCGGAAAAGCAAAAAGTGGTGGCGATTCACAATTTCTATCGCGCCAAACCCGAGGCCAGCGCGTGGGTTCATGGCGCGCGCTACAATCGCATGGCCACGGAGTTTTTATCGCGCTTTTTGTGGCCCTATCCTTATCCTCAGATGACATCGGTGGAGGGCATTCTCGACGGCGGCGGCATGGAATATCCCATGATGACAGTCATTCAAAGCTACAAAGACACCTTGCGTTTGGCGGGTAATCTCATGCACGAGATTGGCCACATGTGGTTTCCGATGAATGTAGGTTCGGATGAAAATCGTTATCCCTGGCAGGATGAAGGTTTGACGCAATTCAACAGCGCGGTGGGTGTTAGAGAATTGTTTGGTTACGATCGCGGTGTGTCGGGGCGCGAAACGTATTTGTATACCGCCCGGCGCGGACGCGAAGTCGAGCTGATGCGACACGGCAATTTCTTCCCCGCGCAAGATGTCTACTATGCTTTGCCGTACAATAAAACTTCAAATATTCTTTTCGCCTTGCGCGCGGTTCTTGGTGAGGAGGTGTTTATGCGCGCTTATCGCGAGTATGGCCAGCGTTGGCGCAATAAACATCCCCAGCCCCATGATTTCTTCAACACCTTCAACGATGTGGCCGGACGCGATCTTTCATGGTTTTGGCGCACCTGGTTTTATGAAACCTGGACGCTTGACCAGGCCATTGCCTCGGTGCAAACCGTCGGGGATTATGTTGAAATTCTCGTGGAAGATCGCGGGCTGGCGCCCATGCCCGTGCAACTCATGATCACACGCGAAGGCGGTCAAACGGAAGCGCGCGAGATTCCCGTGGAGATATGGCTGGCGGGCGCGCAGCGCCAGACGGTTCGCGTATCCAAAACTCCCGCGCTCACACGTATCGAGATTGATGCCGAGAATAATTTTCCGGATATTGATCGCACAAATCAAGTGTGGCAGAAATGACGGGGCATTGACAATCCAGCATTGGCATTCTGCAATAAAAAAGCCCGGCGCTAAAAAACGTTTAGCGCCGGGCTTTTTCATACTCTTTTGTGGTTATTCAGGTCAAATCCCCTGCTGCTCTTCGGATTCTGCCTCCAGCAAACGCTTCAATTCTGCAAAATGCCTTTTCGCTTTGTCGAATTGCTGCAAGCGGCGATAGCATCGCACCAGCAAGCGGTGTAGATTGATCACTTCGTCCGCATCGAGTTGATGAACAAGCTCATATGCTTTTTCGGCGTCGCGTACCGCCTGTCGCGGGTCGGCATCGGCGAGTGTGGCCATGGCGAAATAACTTTTGCCGCGCCCTGACCAATTGATTGAGGAGGCTTGCATGAAATAGGTGTAAGCGAGCTTGCGATCGACGTCGATGTTATCATTTCCCAATCCCACACACATCGTGCCGTAATTGTCGTAATACCGCCGGCTCAATGAATCCGGCGGCGCGCCTTCCGGCCCCAGAGGAATGCTTTCAATCACGTTGAGCAGGCGTTCGGCGGCGTATTCCTTGCGATTGAGATGGGCGAATTCGATAAGCGCGAGTTTCCAACTGATTTCATGGCGCGCGCGCGCGGTGCGCAACTTGGGCAGAAGATTCTCATAAATTGCGGCGGCTTCTGAAAATTCCCTGCGGCCGGAGAGCGCCAGCGCGCTGTCCCGCATCGTCGACCCCACGATATATCCGCCATCCCAATCCATCCAGTTGAGATAGTCTTGCACCGTCCTGTGATTCTGCGGCGTATTTGCCAGCGTCAACGCGCGCCGCAAAGAGGCGTAGGTTTTCTCTTCATGCAGCAATTTGATCGCGCTCAACGATTGATAAAAAACCGACAAGAACAACACATTCGAATCCAGCGCCGCAGCAACCGGTTGCGCCGGGTCAGCAATGCGGCTGTCTTTCACCTCGGCCGAGGCCAGCAAGCGCTGCTCCGCGGCCTCGAAATTATCCAAAGCCTTTTGCCAAACATGGCTCGCAAAATAATTGTGTGCGAGATTGTAATAATGCAAATACTCTCCCGGCTCCAACCTGACCAGAGTTTCCCAAATATTAACAGCCCGGCCGTAATCTTCACGATCTTTGAAACGATCGCCGAGCAGCTTGTAAACATAAGCCAGAAGCATGCGCGTTTGTGTGTTGAGCGGGTTAAGCTCGAGCGCCTTGACCAGGGCCTTCTCCGCTTCTTGCAAATAGCCGATTGCCAGCGGCCGCGCCGTTTCCTGCTGCTGCTTGAGATATTGCTCGATGAACGGCACGCCTTTTTGCAGGTGTTGATAGCCTTCCAGCGTGGCTTGTTGCGCTGCCAGTGAATCTTCCGGCGAAATTTGCCGGGGGCTTTTCGCAGCCTGCTGCAAAATATCCCACACAGAATCCGCTTTGGTGAGCGTGACATTTGCGCTGCTGATCAGCGAGTCTGCCGCCCGCGCCTCCGGCAAGGGCACAAACAACTGCCGCGCCAATGAGTCCGCATGGCTCGCGGTCAGCGGCTTCACGCCCGGAGGAATGCGAATCGCGCCGGGTTTTCTCGTTTGCGCTTGCGTTCCGCCCGCGAAGGCCAGCAGCAAGACGGCGCAAACCCGCGCGACGCAAAATATCTTTTGAAGTAAATTTCGCCGCATCATGATCCCTCTCACTCTCCTCCCTTATTGACATACACCGTGTCGGTCACGGTTTGCTCGATATAAATCACATCATAAACCGGCTTGTCGACATAAAGCGTGTCGGTGCGCGTGTAGAACACCAAATCATGCGCGAACTGTTTCCAGTCCTTTGGCTCTTTTGCCATTTCCTGCAAATTTTCATACCCCCAAATTTTGAGTGCGGCGCTGCCTTCTTCACCGTCAAAATCGAAATACAACTTCAGACGCGGGCCTTGATAAATGCTTTCAACCATGCGCACAATGCTGGCGAACATGGTCAGGGCGGTTTTAAGGTTAGATGAGGCTTCGATTTTTCCGGTTTTCTTATTGCGCTCGCCGACCACATCAATGGCGCCGCTGCGCTTCCAGTTGCGCATGACGGCAAGCGCCGTGTCGGATTGGCTCAAGTTGATCAGCCGCTTCGACGGATAAATCTGCATGACATCCGTTTCATTGAATCCGTCGCCGCGAATATCGAAGACTTCCAGGCTGTCGATTTTCTCGTTGATGAAATATTGATCGGCAAAAAAACGAATGTCCACCGGATCTTTGATGGTGGCGGCATCCACAGTTTTGAGATTGACCAGCACTTCATCGGCCTGCGCCCGGCCGGTTTGCGGCCAGGCCCAGCTCAGCGCCAGCAGACAAGAGAGGCAAAACAGAATGTTCGCCCGTGCATGTTTCATAAATCCCTCTTGAGAATTATGGCAACGCCTTTCGCTTCTCGAAAAATTCCCGAGCCTTATCCGGCGAGTTTTTGTGGCGATAACCTTCGACCAATAAATCATATAAATGTTTTAATTCGTTGCTGTCGATCATGTAGACCAATTGCAGCGCTTTCTCGGCGTTTTCCACAGAAATGTCCGGATTTGATTTCGACAATTCCGCCATTTCGAGATAAATTCTGCCGCGGTCTTTGCACACGATCCGGGAAGCGCGCTCCAAATAATCATAGCCGACGCGGCGGTTGACGCGCGCCGTGTCTTTGCCCAGGTAATAACACATAGCGCCGTAGTTATCGAATGCCGTACGATAGGTCGAATCCAAAGGCGCGCCGGATTCGTCGCGGGCGATGGCCTGCATTGCCTCATCGAGCCGCGCGATGGCCTTAACGCGGCGATTGAGACGGGCGTATTCGACGGTTGCGTAATCCCAGCGGATGTAATCTTTGGCGCGCTTGGTTTGGAGGATAGAGTTCAACATCTCATCATACAGCTTACAGACTTCCAGGTATTTGCCGCGGCCCAGTTGGGCATTGGCAGAATCGCGCATCAGCGAACCGCGAATATTGCCGCCATCCCAATTAATCCATTTTATGTCTTGTGCAATGTTTCGGAGGATGAGATCGTTGTTCGTCAATGTGGCGGCTCGTTCCAAGTGATGCAAAGCCTCCGGAGCATCTTCCAATTTGATCGCGCTTTGCCCCTGATAATAAACCGCGTACAGCAATCGTGTGCTGTCAATCGCCGCTTCAGGAGAAAGCGCAGGATTTGCCAGGCGCTCCGGGCTTACGGCGGCGGCTGCCAGCATCAATATCTCGGCGCGCGCATAGCGTTGCAACGCGCGTTGCCAATCGCGCATGGCAAAATACGTTGCCCCAAGATTATAGAAATGTAGATATTCGCCCGGCTCCAGGCGGGACAACTCTTCCCATTGCTCTGCGGCTTTATCAAATGAGCCTTCGTGCGGAAAACGCTCGGCGAGCAGTTTATAGGTTAACGCGAGATAATGTTTTGCCTGCGGATTGAAGGCATGATAGTGCAAAGATTTGCGCAGATTGCGCTGCGCTTCCATCAAATTGAACGTCGCACGAATCTGCATTTTTTCATCGGCGGGCATGGCCGAGGATCGAACCGGCGTTTTGGACGAGCCATTGGCGCTAGATTGGTGCGCGGCGGTTTGCGCGCGCGTCGCGGAGTCGCGCGCGGCGGCTTCGTGCTTGCGCGCGTCGAGCAGCGCCCACAAGGAGTCGCTCTCGAGGTAATTTCGAATTCCCTCCTTGCGGTGGGTACTGGCTTTACGTTCGCGTTCTTTCGAAACAAAAAGCCGGGCCGCAATGCTGTCAGCCCGGGCAGCGATGTGCGGCGATACTCCGAGAGGAACCTTGCGGGACCGCGCTGCGCCGCCACAACTCATCAACAGCAACGCCGCCGACAACAACAACAACGCCGTTCCTAACCTTCGGCTTCTGAGTTCCTTTCTCATCGTGGCTTGTTCTTCTCCCACCAAGAGAGGAAAATATCATAAAATCTCGAGGTTTCCCGTTTCGTCGGGTTGCTGGCAAGCATGCTGAGCGAGGTCACTCGGGCTTCATTTCCGCGCCCGGCCATGCCCTTGCTCAGGATAAAACTTTTTTTCTGAAAGCCGGTATCGCGCAACATGATGGCGGTCGAACTGTCGCTGACTTCCACCATCAACAAGCCGACGTCTTGTGAGGCTTCATTGCACAAAAAGAACAGATCATAATCCATCTTATCCGTGCTGATGGCGACTTTCGCCGTGATGTCGCCGTGGCGGTAACGCATGTATTGTTTGACCGAAGGCGAAAGCTCCGATTGATTGGCCTTCAGCCATTCCAGCAATTCGCGAAAAAGTTTGTCAAAATCAATCTCCTGGCGCTTTCGTTCGAACGATTGCACCGTGATTTTTTCCGCGGCAGTCACGGCCGGCTTGCGTTCGGTAATCGGCCCGGTGCGGCCGCTGGAATAATTCGTCGGCGTCGGCGCACCGCGATAACCCACTTTGGCTGCCGTCAAATTGGGATTATATAAATTGCTCGGCGCGCCCACCACCGGCAAACCGTCCTTGACATTTGCCACCACCGGCGCATTAACCGGCGGCAAGGTTGTGGTGCCGATACTGACATCGGGCAAAAGCACGGACTGCGGCACGGCGGCAACGCGATTCAGCGGTGAAAGCTCTTTCGGCACGATCTGGTTCAATTCAGTGAAATCCCGGAGGTTCGACAAATCGATTTCGAGGACCTTGACCGGCGCGCTGCGTATGGCCGTCGGTTCTTTCGGCGTGACGGCGGGCGTTTTCTTGGCTGCTGCAGCGGCTTTGGGTTTGGGCGGATCAAAACGGGTGAAATCGATCTCACGGAACTTCTCGACATCGAAACGCGGCTCGGCGAATCTGACTTGCAACAAAAAAATATAAACGAGGATGGTAAAAATCGCCGTCAGAGCGTACGTCCACAGTTTCTCAGGCGCTGTGCGGCGCAACCGGCCGCGCAGGCTATACACCAGGCTCGACATAGTTGATATTTCGCTGAATTTGATTCCGTTCACACACGTCCAAAACATTCACCGTCAACTGCACCGGCGAATTCGGATCCGGCTGAATCAACACAATAATGTCCTGATTCTGATCCAAATACTTTTGTCGCACGTTGAGCAACACCTGTTCGACCGCTTCCAATTCGGCGTTGCTGGTAATTTCAGTTGCGTCTTCCAGCAGCGTATACATTGGGCCGGGCAAAACAATCAGCGACACGGTATTGATCTGCGTCGGCGTGCTGACGGCGGAGACGTTGCTCGGCAATTTCACCTGAGTTTTTTGCTCGACATCGCTGATGGCAATAAAACCGAATAAAACGGTCAAAGCGATGTCGATATAACGAATAATCATGCTCGGATTACCCATCGCCGCCTCAGCTTTTTACGTTGGATCCGATGCGAACATCGAATGTTTTTAGAATATCCAGCCGGTCGCACACCGCGGCGGCTTGCATGAGAAATCGTATCGGGGTGTCGTGATTCGCGCGCAGCCGCACCCGCATCTTGTAATTCGCTTGCGCCAGCTTTTCCTTGCTGTTTTGCAAATATGCTTGCAGGAAATTGATATCTGTCGTGTGATATTTTTCATTTTCCAAAAGATATGTCCCGTCCGTCGTGATGCCGACAAAAACCACGATCTCCGGATCAGGATTGGAATAAGGCAATTCCACCGTTTTCGCCAATTGAATGTGACTGGTTTGGCTCAGCTCCGCCATACAAATGAAGCCGAACAGCAGATTCATCACAATATCAATATAACGAATGATCATGCCTTTGCCGCTCATCGCCCGCCTCACTCCTTTCCAAGGTTTTCAAACGACGCCTCCAGCTTGCGCGCGGTTTTGCCTTTCACCCAGGCTTTCACGATATTCGCGCCCGGCTCATCCCCCAAACGAAAGCCGATGCTGGCAACGCCATTTTGATCGGTGTGCACTTCCAGGCGGGATTTGTTTTGATCGAGGCTGCCGGAATTGTGGATCACTTCAAACATCACGGTTTGCTCGGGCACGGGATTGCCGTGGGCATCTTCGAGTTGCACGCTTAACGGCTCCGGCAGGCGGGCGCCGGCCGGCTGAATTTGCAGATTGCCGGACAACACTGTGATCTTATCCGGCGCGCCGGGGCGGCTATCGATCTCGAACTCTTCCACAAGATTAGCTTCGCCGTTCACACGCGCTAGCACCTTATGCCGTCCGACCATTTTGCCCAGACGCGCTTGCGTCTTAGCACGGCCCAGAAAATCGGTATCGACTTCTTTGACGCCGGCGCCGTTATCAAATGTGATCAAGCTGCCATTCGTTTCGAAAACAACAGTCAGATTTTCTATCGGCCTGCCGTTTTGATCCTCCACCGCCACTTCCAGCGGTTTGGGCAAACTGGCTCCCGCCTCGGCAGATTGATGTTTGGCAGACAAGAGCCGCAAAGATGCGGGAATACGCCGGCCGGCAAGCGGAGGCGCAACCGGCTGGCTTGCGGCAGCGAGAGGCACAGCGGCAACCGGCCCGGCGATTTTAGGCGCAACCACGGAAACGGATTGCCCGCGCCCAAAACGATTGCGGAACAAATCCGCGCGCTCAACGATCCATTCCAGATGGCGATAAAATGCCGAATGTCCCCACGAAATCATGAAGTTCAGCACGATGCTCACGATCAAACCGCCGATGGTCGTTACAAGGGCCACGCCCATGCCGGTGATCACCTGCGAGGATTCGAGCCGGCCGGGCATAAAGGTTTGATACATGCCCAACACCGTGCCGAGCAGGCCTAAGGCGCCGGCGGTGTCCGACAGCAATACGGCAAAGCTGCGCCCCATTTCGTATTTTTCCTTGATGCCGCCGACATGCCCGTCGATTTCGACTTGCAGGACTTGCGCGCTCGGGTCGCGTTGCCAAAGATCGCAGAGCAGCGCTAGCAATCTTCCCAATTCGGATTTGGGATGCGGCGCGACTGCGTCCCAAATTACACGAACTTTCTCGCGATGCTCGCTGTCATCCACCACGTCTTTCAATTGCCGTTCAAGAAATCCGATAAACGGCTTGGTGTAGCGCCGGTCAAAATAAATCCGGACAAATTGGTAGATGATGACGCCGGCACCCAGGATGAAAACCATATAAATCGGATACATCACCCAGCCGCCCTGCGCCGTCCATTCGGAAAAATTGCGGGCGATGCCGCTGCGCGGCACTTCCGGTTGCAGGCCGGTGAGGGGCGCCGTGCCTTGCTGCGGTGAGACAGAAGCTCCGGAGGGATTCAGAGAATCACTAACCGAAGAGGGTGTTGCGGGGGGATTCGAGGGATCCTGCAACGCGAACACCGGCCCAGCGATGAGATGCGCCGCCAGGATAAAAATGCCGCACCGGGCGAAGTTCGTGATGCTGAAACGAGACATAGAACAGCCTCCTCACAAAAATATCTCCAGAAAATTTCGACCTTGCGAAAGGCCCGAGAGGTTTGATTTGATATTTGACACCAGACCGCCGGGATTTTTTGCTAATGCACCAATATCGTGGCATTATAACGCGCATCAGCGGCAGCCGGCTGGTTGTTTTTGCTGACTCTGATGACGATGGGCAACGTTTTGCGATCGACCGTCAATCTCTTCTTGGGGGAACGATAGGTGTTGCGATCGGCCGAGCGCCAGGCGACATAGTAATAGTAATTTCCCCGGCCCGGCAAGCCGCCGCCCTTCACCTGCCAATCCCAAACCAGACGCTTCAAAATTTGATTGTTGTCCGGAGATTTGCCAACGATGCTGGAATCCGAATAAACAATGTTGCCATTGGCATCTTCGATCATAAAAATGCCCGCCACCGGGCCCCAGCGCCTGGTCTCCTCGAGGTTAAGCGAAAACTTGAACGTATCAACGGGCGCGCTCAATCTACGATAGGAAAAATTTTCCGGAATCTTGGTCGCGCCCAGCAAATCGCGCTGACCTTCGATATGCTGGTCGTCGACGATTACGGAAATGCGGTCGGTCACTTCGGCATACAAAGACAAATAACGCAACACGAGATAAGCACGGCGGCCATCGGGCGGAATGACGATGCTGCTGTGGAAATTCGGATCCTTCATGCGTTCGGCCAGCCGGCGGAACGATTGCATATAAATCTCGGTATGATTGTTTTTCATCTCGGTGATAATGCCCAAACTATCTTCGGGAATGCGATAACGGCCGGCGGCTTCATTCGCGAGGCGCAGCGTGTCCATCAACTGGCGCGCGCCCACCCGCCCGCTATGCGCCGCACCGTTCTGCCGCGTCAAGGCCAGCAATTTTTCCGGAAACTCCGGCTCCAGCCCCTCGGCAGAGAAAAACAATTCGCGCGGCATATCCGCCAGTTCTTTGTTGGTGATGGCGGGGTCGATTTGGCGATGAATGCTTTTGTCGACGATGTAGAGCGTGTCAATCATCGACTGCACTTGAAAGGCGTTGGACAAACTGTACGCCGGGGCCCAGGGAATTTCACGATCCAGCCATTTCGCGGCGTAAAGCGATCCGTGTTTTTTGAAATTGAACACCAGGCTGATTTCCGGCGAGCCGGACGAGGCCTGGTTCAATTCGGTCACGGGGTAACCGTAACGGGCATTCAAACTGACGCCGCCGCCGACATGCAATTGCCCTTCGAGCATGACGGATTCCGTGCCATAGCCCAGCTTGACGAATCCGCGTTCTTCCTTGAAGGCTTCAAAGAACACTTGCGATATGAAATCATCGCCCTCTTGCGCCACGCTCAGGCCACCGCGAAAATAGCCCAGCCCGATCGTGCCGCCGGCCGTGATATACCGCTCCAACCGCCGGTCGCCGTTTTCGGCAAACGAGAGTTTGGGCCGGTTGATCTGATTGGCGCTGGCCGCGAGCATGACGTAACGGCTTGGCGAAAAGATCACGCCGGCGCCCAAATTGAACAACGCCCACCGCGACGATTCTTGCAGCAGCGGGTCTCCCGCCTCGAGGCCTTCCACGCCGGATAAATTCAGCGCTTCATTCACCACACCCACACTGAAGCCGAGGCTGAGATTCTCCGCCAGCCGTTTGCCGAGCAACGCATTGAGGGAGAGATTGTTCTGCGGCGGGGTATTTAAAATTTCGCCTTGAATGCCAAAGGCAAGCCCGTCGAACGGGCCGAGACGCTTGTCCGTCGTCGTCAAGCTGAACATGTTGTTGCGCGCCGCAAAAATATTATCGGCGACGCCTAAGTGCAGCGAACGTGTGCCCACAAAAAACAACGGATCTTGCAGGGGAATGACTGCGGGATTCACGAGATTGGCACGCATGTCGCCGATATCGGCGGGATTCGGTGTTGTCACTCTATCTTGGCCGAACAGCAGCGCGCTGCTCAGCAACAATCCGGCAATCACCAGAGCCGGCATGCGGGATCGAGCTTTCGTTTTCATCATTAACGCACCAAACTGATATAACCGCTTCCTAAGGTTTTGCCCCCATCTTCGATGAGCCATAAATACACGCCGGCATTAAGGCGCTGGCGCCGCTCGTCTACGCCATCCCAGAGGAATTCGCCGGCATCCGTGATCTTGAATGTCGCCGTTACCGCGCCGCGAATGTTGAATATACGCAACACCGGCTCCGTCACTTCAAAATCCTTGTAATCGAATTTGATTTCATCGTTGTAGGTGTCGCCGTTGGGCGTAAAAATCGCGGGGGTGACGCGCACCGCAACATTTGGGTTGGCCCGGCCATCGCCGGCCAGCTTGACGCGCACGGTTTTGTGCGCGGGATCATTGCTGGTGATCACGGCTTCATCCAACTTCGCACCGGCAGATCTCGGTTTAAAGGTGACGGGAACGGTTCTTGTTTCCTGCCGATCCAGCGAGAACCCGCCGCCCTCGGCAATGATAAAATGTTCGCCCTGAACGGAGATCTGCGTGATTTCAAGCGGCGCTTCACCGCAATTGGAAATTTCCATGATACGCGTGCTGTCACGGCGGACGCGCACGCGGCCAAAATCCAACTCGGTTGACGACACTGTGATGCAAGGCTGCGGTTTCTCGGTGCAGATGCCGGCGCCGGTCACCTGCACCAGCACTTGCTTGCGGCGAAACGCATTGCTGTGAATTTCAAATTGCGCTTCGAAGCGGCCTTCTTGTCCCGGGGAAAATTTTACTTCCAGCACAAAGCTGCCGCCCGGCGGAACCGGCGGAAAATCTTCCACAAGCTGCAGGCTATAGGGCGCCGCCAGCGGTGTAATTCTTTCGATGAGAAGGTTCGCGGTGCCGGTATTCGTGATGATCACCGGCGCAACAGCAGAAGAGTTGATTTCAATTTGCCGGAAGTCGATCTCCGTCGCATCGACTTTGATGCCCGGCGCAATGCCTTCGCCTTTGAGGGAAACCTCGAAAGGCGAATTATTCGGTTGGAGGTTATAAGCATTCGAATAAATCAACAATTTGCCGGGAAATTGTCCGGTTGAATCCGGCGTGAACGCGATACGCACCGGCTTGCTTTGGCTGCGGGGTGGAATGGCGTAAGATTCGCCGCCATCTAAAATGCGAAAATAGTTCTTGGTAGCGGTTTCATCGAGTTTAGGCTCCGGCCGGACGATGAGTTCAACGTCGCCTTGATTTTCGAACACGTAAGGGATGATCTTCGTGCCGGATTCAGCCAAAACTTGCGCAAAATCCAACTGCCGGACGCCGGCAATGATGGGCGCGATACCGCGGCCTTGCACAACAACTGCAAACACTTTGTCATCCGAGCTGCGCAAAAACAGTTGGCCGGAAAAGAATCCGGTATCCGGCGGTGTAAAGCAGAGTGCAATGCCGCTGCTGTCGCCATTTCCGACGACAAGCGGCCAACTGCCTTGAACGCTAAATGGAGATAGTTCTGTCGTCCACGCCGCGCTGAACGTAATCGCGGCGGTGCCTTTGTTGATGACAAACACCGAGTCACATGCCGTCGTACCAACCGGTACGCCGGCAAAGATCAACGTATCCGGCGTGACAACTATATCGAACTCGGCGCCATTGCCTTGCAGCGTCACATGCTTGGGATTGCGCGCCAAATCATTGTTGGCAATCACCAATCGTGCTTCGCGTGCGCCGACAATCACCGGGCTGAAAATGACATGAATCTCCTGCGAGCCGCCGGCCGGAATGATGAATGCAAGCGGGGTGTTGGGAGCAAGCGAGAATTCACTGCTGTCACGCCCGGAGATGCGCAACGATTCGACCTGCAACGGACAGGTTCCCGCATTGCTGAGAAGGTAAGATTTTGTGCTGCTCTCGTTTATATTCGTGTCATCAAAATTCAAAACACTTTCACCGGCGATTCTTTGGCCCGCCACTCCAACGCCTGTCAATGACGCCACGGTGTGGGGAATATTCACGCCCGGCAGTTGCTGCCAGGAAATGCGCAAGGTGTCGTGAAGCGCGCCGGCCGCGATTGGGCTGAACGCCAATTCAATCTCACGGCTGCCGCCGGCTGGAATAACTACATTGTCCCGCGGGGTGACCGTGAATTCCGCACGATCGAGCGCGAGTTGTATTTCCTCCGCCGCAATTTCCCGTGTACCGCGATTCGCCAGGGTAATTTTGATGATTTTGCTTTCGCCAACACATACCTCGCCAAACGAAACTTGATCAGGCGCTGTAATTGGCGACACACCCATGCCGCGCAAGGCAACGGAAATGGTATCATCGGCGCTGTCAATGTCGTTGTTGCTAATCAAAAGCGTCGCGACATAATCTCGGGTATCGCGTGGAGTAAATGTTACTTCAACAGTTCGGCTGGCAAGGGCCGGTACCGAGAACGAATCCGGAGAAGCCGAGAAAGCCTCATTGCTGCTCGCAATGTTCAAGATTTGTAATGCAGAGCCGCCGACGTTTCTAACGGTAAGCGTTAATGTCGAATCATCGGTCAGCACGACTTCGCCAAAATTAAGATTTGGGGGAATCACCACAATATGTGGCTCCGGCGGGGGCATTATGCCGGCGCCTTGTAACGGAATGCTCAGCGGATTGTGCTGCGCATCGTTGTTATAAACCAACAACGTGGCAGAATAAGAACGTTCTGCTTCAGGTGTAAAAACGACGGGGATTTCCAGAGTATCCCGGCCCGGGATTTCGGCCGGCACAGTGATCGCGCCGAGGCTAAAAGCTGCCGCATCCGCGCCGGTGATGCGTAACGAATCCACCGTAATCGCGCATGCGCTCAAACTCCATACGACCGCCGGTTGTTCTGCGCGTTCACCGATTGCGACATTCCCGAACTTGACGCTGTCAACACCGGCAATCTCGGGAGAAACAACCGTGCCGCGAATGATCACGCTCCGAGTCGTGCCATTCAGCGCGTTCGAAAGCACCCGGACTTCCACTTCGAACGGCCCCAGGCTGCCGGGTTTCACCGTTACGGGAATGCAGAGTGAATCGCCCGGCTGAATTGGAACGCGGTTTGAGTGTGCATTGGTGGCCGGCTGCACCACAACGCCTTCCGTAAAAATAATCTCTATCTCAACTTGCAATTCACAGGCGCTGGGATTGACGATGCACACGCGGGTGTTGGCAGTATTGCCCAAACAAATTTCACCAAAGGCGGGCGGATGCGCGGCCAATTCGAGTAATGGGCCGTCGCCGTTGCCAATCAGTTCGATTGTCGCGTCGCTGCCAGCGTCATTACTCGACACGGTTAAGACGCCGCGATAGGTTGTAATTGCCGCGGGCGTGAAATTGACGGTCAAACGCAATTCTTCATTCGGCGCAAGAGTATCCGGCAACACGGGCGCGGCGGCAAGCACAAAAATCGGATTGTCAATGGCAACACCAGAAACGATCAAATCCGCGCCGCCTTCATTGCGCATCAGCAATTCTGCGCTGCCGGAGGCGCCGAGACACGCAAAGATCGCAAGAGAATCTGCCGGAACGAGAACAAGCTTCGGCGTGCTGGGTATGCCCTGGCCTGCCAATGGAATGCGCAGCGTATCAGGCTCAGCATCGCTGATGACGAGCAGCGTTGCGCGCTGTACGCCGGTGACAAGCGGCGTAAAACTGACGCCAAGATCAAGTGTGTCGCCGGCGGTCAGTTGGCGCGGAAGATTGAGGCCGGCCAGCGCAAAACTTTCAGCTTGTGGGCCTTCAATTTTCAATTCAGAAATTTGAAATTCGCATTTGCCGGCATTCCAAACCGGGGCGAGCCGGGAGGCTGTTTGATGCAATTGCACTCTGCCAAAATCAATTGCCGCCGAGCCGGCGATTGCCGGTGGCACAACTGTGCCCGGAATAATGAGAGCAACGCTATCCCCGGCCGTTGACCAAACCGTAACCTTCGCTTCAAAGTTGCCCAGGCTGTTTTGCCGTGCTCTAACCGTAAAACAGAATTTTTCACCGGGAGCGATAAATATCGGCGCAGAGGAGCCCTCATTCGCCTGCGCAATCCCGGCAAATCCTGAAGTGAAATTTTTGGAAAATGCGACGGCAATCGAATCAACGCGCAGCGTGCATACCCCGGGATTGGCGATACACACTTCCGTGAGGCCTTCTTCGCCAATGCAAAGCTCACCGAAAGTCGCGGGTTCAGCCGACAATGAGATTCGCGGCCCGCCGCCTTCGCCGGAAAGCGTCACAACCGATTGTCCGGCATCGCTGGTAATGATCATCACACCGTTGTATGCCGCCAACGCGGTGGGCGTGAATTGTACGGGAAGCTGGCGAACGGTTCCGGGTTCAAGCTGAAAGGGAGTTATTGCGGAAACTTCGAAGGCGGGATTATCAATGGCAATTGCCGTGACTGTGATGGCATCAGCGCTGCCGTTTCTCAGCGTGAGACTTTGCGTTGCCGTGCTATCGGTGCAAACCTCGCCAAAATCAATGGCAACAGGCTCAACGCTCAACGGGCTGCCTTGCGAAATCGCATAAAGCCGGCGGTCGCCGCTAACGTAAATGGTTCCGTCCTCGCCAAACGCCGGTGAAACCGGACTGGCCTGCACCTCGGGTTTTGACCAGCGCTGCACACCCGCAGCAGAGAAACAAACCAAACCCGCTGTGCTATGAACTGCGTAAACATGGCCGGCGCCGTCAACCACCGGCGGCGTGAGAAAATCACCGCCGGGCAGCGTGGCACGCCAGCGCTCGCTGCCGTCGCCAGCATTCAAAGCAAACAGGCCGCCGCCCATGGAACTTGTGAAGAAAACCACGCCGTTGCTCACGGCCGGCAAGAAGGGTTTGCCAAAGGCCGGCGGTAGAGAATAAGCCCACTCCGCTGCGCCGTTGGGCGAGATGCGGCGCACCACGGCGCGGCCGCGACCGGTCACATAAATGTTTCCATTTTGATCGAGCGCCAACCCTTGCAACGTGTCTTGAGCGCCAAAACTGCGTTTGAAACGCACCGAGCCATACAGATAAAGATTGACCAGAGAATCGCCCGCCACGCTTAGCGGCAAATCCGTAAAGCTGAGCGCCGGGGAATTTTCCGGCTGCGCCCGGAGATTATAGCGCCAATCGACAATCGAATCCGGCGTGGCGAGATAACCGGCGGGATGCAAGGCATAAAGCCAGCAATCATCCGTGGCCACATAGATTCTTCCATTGCGGCCGATATTGGCGGAGAAGTAAGTGCCGCCGTCCAATTTTTTCTTCCAGCGCAGCGTGCCATCCGGATTGAGGGCATAGAATAACTCTGCCTGTACCGGGCAGGATAACTCTGCCTGCGTATCGAAACGGCAGGAATCGACCGAGCCGATATAAAGCGTGCCATCTTCCGCAAGCGCCGGAGAGGCCACAAAGCGTTCGTGGGGAGAACCGGTTTCGCCGGTGAACGTCCACAACAACTGGCCGCTTGGTGAAAGCGCATACAGATTATTATCAACGCCGCCCGGCACATAAATCGTTCCGTCCGGTCCGACAACTGGAGCGCCAAGCTCACCGTTGCCCAACGGCGCTTCGAATTTGATTACAGGCAAAGAGGGACCATTGGCGCGGGCGCGGCCCGTCAATTGACTGTCATGGCGAAAGATGGGCCAGGCGCTTTCATTTAATCCGGATTGAGCGTAACCGGCGCCGAGCATGCCCGTGACCAGCGTGATCGTGGCAATGCTAGTCCGCAATTTGAGGTTGAGGCGAAGAGGAAAACTGAAGTGAGGGGAGTATTCTCGTGAGCGAGAATGCGAGGTTACTTTTTCACTTTCATCCATAAAATTCTTTCACCTCGAATGGCATGCACAACTGACGAACTCTTTTCAGTCACTTCGTGCAAGCTGCGAGTTTTTTTTCGATGAAATGAAGCCGGTGTGTCTGTAGAATTTGACCGGTTGAAATTAAGAATCGTGTAAATCTTATACGAAGACTACTGGAACCATCGCAGGAATACTGTTTTGCCAATTATAAAAACCGCTACCATGAACGCTGATTAAGCGATCGAGCTGAACTCATCTGGTATGATCTGGGAGCTCGTGCAACGCAGCCTTGACATGGCCTCTGCCATCTTCCTGGAGATTGAAGATGGGCAGTTAACGATGATGCTAAAGGCGAGGCATTTTTGATGTTGGGAAGGAGTCAGCCAAATGAAGTAAGTCGATACCCAACAAGGCGGCTAATTTAATTGCTTTCGAGTGAAATGCAAGAACATTTTCAATATGCCTTAAAAGATTGCAGATTTGGTGATATTGCGTCACCCTGAAACAGCTTGCTTCCGCACTAAGACAAAAAATAATGGCCTGCATTCACAACAATTTCTGCTAACCAGGTGTTACAGTCGTAACAAGTTGCTGATTTAACCACTAGGTGAACCTGGAAGTTTCGCCATTATTTTATGGCCAGCTCAAGGCCGTTGTTTATCATGAATTTGCTTTTTGAAAAAGTTCAATCAGCCCGAATTTATGTTTGCCTTGAGTTGACAAAATTGTTAGCAAACTTTAAGCCAGTTGTTAGTTAGACCTAGCATGAGAAAAGATGTCCAAGCTGGTTGTCGCTGGTGCCATGGATATTATTGGTAGAGTTGTATCTCGTGCTGACCAATTCTGCTCAATTTCAATCGTCGCAAAAAGTATCAGCGTTGTCCGTTCTAAAACAACTTCTGGCGCTCTCATCAGATTGGGCGTAGTTCTATTGGCCCGGCAGACTTGACGGCATTTTGTGGGCGCTCGCCGTTCAGAATTTTATTCTGTGTTTGAAAAGTTGAAACGCCTACACGCGAAACGTTGCAGTGAAGCGAAAATGTGCCGGTGTATGCGAAGCGAATAAATTGGCACACAACAGTTTATAATGCCGCAGCATCCTGATCAGCAAAAATTACACGCATGACACCCGCATGCCATTTTCCCGCCTTGCTTTTGGACAAAGAATGCTTAAATTTCTTTCAAATTTTGCTGCGAACCTGGCGACGCCCTTCCTCACATGCAGACAGTGCTCTTAATTCTCGGTTTGATCGGCGCAATGTTGGCAATGCAGGGAATTTTCCTGCTTGCGCATCATTTGCAGCGCCAGATGGGGACGATGGCGCTCGGCGCCGTCACCGGCGCGAGCATTTTTGGAATCTGGATATTCGCCCGCATTGTGCCTGAACTGCACATCACGCCGGATTTCAGTTTTTCAATTCTCTCCATGGTCGTGTATGCCAATCTCATCGCGCTGCTGTTGGTGGTTTATGTGTGTGACGGCACGAAATATACCCGCCGGCTGCTCGTGCTGCTCTTCGCGATCTACGCGCTGACGATCGGGCTGCAAGAAGTGATGGCCTTTGCGCGCCAGCTTGACGCCGTCATCAACCGCCATCCTCTCTCCGCTGAATTTTTCTCGCGCAACTGGCGCATTACCCTTGCCGCGATCGCTTCGCTGTTGGTTTCATTTATCATGGTGATCTCCGGCTATCAACTTCTCACCAACTACATGCCCAGACTGCCGCGTGGCGTGCGCGTCGGTTTGGTGTTGACCATCGTTCTCCTCGTTGATGGCCTGCTCTATACCATGCTGGGATTTGCCGGGCAGCCGTTTTATGCCGAGGCCATGCGCAATCAGGTGATTACCAAATTCTTTGCCGCGCTTGTGCTCACCCCCGGCGCCGCGTGGTATATCTCGCGCACGTTGGCCTCACAGGCCGCCCAAGAAGCCGAGTTTCGGCCCATCTTCGATGTCGTCGGCGGCGTCACGGAAATGGGCCGGGAATTGGAAACGATACTCGCCACCATGGTCGACGGTATGATTTTGTTTTCCACCGAGGGCAAAATCACGCGCGCGAACGCGGCTGCCGAGCGCTTGCTCGGACGCACACTCAGCGGCTTGCGACTCGACGATCCACTGCTGCGCATGGTTTATTCCGACGGCAGCCGGATTCCCTATGGCGATTCCCCCATGCTGCAAATGTTGCGCATGCGCCGGCCGAT
>SZPB01000075.1 GCA_030263535.1 Cytophagia bacterium CHB2 | reverse complement strand
ATATATCGGAATGGTGGTGGCATCTGCGACCGGCTCATCAAGATAAAATGCCAGCTCCGGCAGCACCTCCAAGAGATGGCGCGGCGTAATCTCGATCTCATGATGCTCGGTTTTGAAATACTGGGCGGCCGCACGGGCGTGACTGCGTTCGTCATAGGCTTCCTGCCCTTGAAAACCGGCGGTGAATGTGTGCACCTTGCTTCCATGCACGCGTGACATTAACGCAACATTTGCCGTGGAGTCTACTCCACCGCTCAAAAACACCCCCACTGGAACATCGCTGCGCATGCGCAGCCGCACCGATTCCTGCAGCAGATTAAACAGAGTCTCGCGATATTCATTCTCATTTGACGCGGGCGCCAGCGGGAAACGCCTCTGATAAGGCGACCAATAACGCTGCATTAGGGTTTCACCGGAATTCTTGATCAACATATAATGCGCGGCCGGCAATTTCATAATGCCGCGAAACATGGTTTTGGGGGTATAGACTTTACCAAAGGCCAGATACTCACGCAGCGCTTGCAGATCAAGCTGCTTCTCGACTCCCGGCATTGCCAGGAGTGATTTGATTTCTGAGGCAAACAAAAGAGTACCGCCGCTCGTGGTATGATAAAACGGTTTGATACCGACACGATCACGCGCGAGCAGCAGTTGTTGCCGCCGGCAATCATAAAGGGCGAACGCAAACATGCCGCGCAAACGCGAAATAATATCGACGCCATACTCTTCATAGCCGTGCACAATGACTTCGGTATCTGTGTGTGATCGAAAGCGATGTCCCAGCGCCTGCAATTCGGCGCACAATTCCGGAAAGTTGTAGACTTCACCGTTATACACCAACCAGATGGTTTCATCTTCGTTGCACATCGGTTGATGTCCGGCAGAGGACAGATCGATAATACTCAACCGGCGATGGCCGAGCACACACGCGTCTTGTGGATCGACCCAAAGCCCGCGATCATCCGGTCCGCGATGCTGCAAAAGATCGCGGGCGCGCTCGAGTTGCGCTTGCATGCCGGTTGTTGCACGCCGGCTGTCATAAATACCAACGATACCGCACATAGAATTATTTGAAAAATCGCAATGCGTTAATTCTGCGCCAGCAACTCTTGATAAACGGTTTTATACCCGTCACGAAATTTCACTCTGGAAAACTCTCTGTGGATGCGCTGCTGCAACTTCTCCAGCAAATTCAGAACATGCCGGCGCTGACCCTCCTCCTGCAAAGATGAAATCTTTATCGCCATTTCTGCCTCGCTGCTGCACACGAACCAGCTTGTCTCAGCCTCAAAAATTTCCGTGCAGCCGCCGCCATCGGCAAAGACGAAAGTAGGATGGCCAGTTTGAATGGATTCGAGCACAGACAGGCCAAACGGCTCATCCTGAGAGGCGATAATCTCGACATCAAATGTGGAAACAAGCGCCTCAACCTTCAAGGTGTAACTCTCCAAACGAAGCGGCACATGCAGAGAAGCTGCTTGCGCTGCGATCTCATTCTGCAGCGGCCCTTCACCCACCAACACCACGTCAACGGCACGATGCTGCGCCACAAGCGCAGCAACTCTCAGCAAACGATCAATGCGCTTGAATGAAACAAACCGCCCATGAAAACCAATGCGCAACTTAGCGGTGGGATTGAAATGAGGCGGCTGCGCTTGCCAGGGTGTGGAATTGTACACGACGCGGCATTTTTGCGCCGGCACAGCGTACTCCGAAATCATGCACGCTTGCATGAAACGCGAAACGTGGGCGATGCGATGCACAGCATGGCGCAAGAACAACTTCAGCAACACCAGTTTGAGGCATTCATGCGGCCGCAATTTTCGCCCGGTTCCCAACAGGCCATGATTCGTATACACAATTTTCTTGCGCGCCAGCCAGCAAGCAAATGCTTGCCAGGGTGTGAAGCCGTGCAAATGAATCACCTCACATTGCTGCGCCATGTGCTTTAGCGCCCAAAATTGCTGAACACGTGAACCTTCGAGTATCACATACTTGCCGGCAAATGGGAAGCTCTCCTCCTCACCGCGGCTCGCAGGCACAGCCGCTGCCAGGGCAATGGCCTCGTCTTGGGCAAACGAACGGAATAAATCGACGGCAACACGAAAAATACCGCCGCGCGTGCTGTGCGGCACCACATGCAAAACGCGGCAGCGAGTGACAACGCGTGCGTTACGCGGCTTCAAGCTTGGCGTAACTTTCTCGTTTTGTTGCAAAACGTTCATTATGAATTTATGATTTCACCGCAAGCACGCCATAGCCTTTGGCGGTGTAACTCAATTGCCGGATAACGCGCTCGCCCCCTTTGACTCGACGGCCAGCTTTGAGCAAGGCCACGTAGGTGCGTTGTGGCAAATAGACCAGAAAAAAAATGACGGGATTGAGCAGACTATAAAGTCGGGGGAAACGCAGAAGATGAGCCAGCGCACTCCAAAACTTGAGCTGCAGTTGCACCAACAGCGAGATCAGCACGCCAAAAGCCTCGGCAAACGTCTCGCGTGTGACAATGCAAAAAGAAGCCTGCTCCAGCAGGTGTTGCAGGCCATAGGGCGTATAGCGAAAAAAGTCATATGGCGCTTCATGCACCGGCACTAAAAATGGCGTCGTCAGAATCAGGTAGCCGCCGGGTTTGAGCACGCGATGAATCTCTTGCAGCATGCGTTTCGGTTCTGCCACATGCTCCATCACTTCGGTGCAAAAAACCAGATCGAACGTCTGATCACTAAAGGGTAGCTCTGTGCCGCGGCCCTGCACCTCAATGGCTTGCATGCCGTGTTGCGTGGTTGGTACATCTAGGCCGAAGGACTTTTGAGCGTATGCCGCATAGAGTTCGCGATATGGCTTTTGGCCACAGCCGAGATCAAGCAGAGACAGGCGCTTGCCGATTTGTTGCAAAGCATGCTGCAAGAACTCAAAACGCAACTCGTCTACAATAATGGCCCCTAGATTTCGAACTGTGCCAGCCACTTTATGAGGCACACGCCAATTGCGAATGCGTATCGGCCAAACGGGATTGCGCGGCAGTTTTGCTGGCGTGAATGGCCTTGAGAAAGTGATCGGCAACGGTTGTGATGGTAAACTGGCGAGAAGCAAATGCAGCAATGCGTTCGGACATTCTACAGTAACGAGCTTCGTCTGCCAACAATTCATGCAATGCATTTGCCATAGCTTGCAGGTTGCTTTCCGTCCGGCCCAGATCATTTTTTTTAATATGCTGATTTGGATCGACGCCCAATGTCACCACCGGCACACCACGCAGCCAGGCTTGAATAAAAGTGTTGGGCAGGCCTTCTGACTCCGAAGTGTTGATCAGTATTGCTGCTCGATCAAACCATGCTGCGGTGTCCTGGAAGGATAGTTCCCCAAGCCAGAGAAGATTCTCAGGACGAGACTTGGCAAAAAATTCATCGAAACTGTTCGCGCCCTCGCGTCCGCCAATCATCACGAATTTCCATTCACGCCGCTTCATCATTCTTGCCAGTTGCAGATATTTCTCGGGGCGCTTGTTGGATCCAAGATTCCCCACCCACAGAATAGTTTTGCCGTGAAATCGCTGTTGGGGTAAGATTCTGACTTCCGGTAATTCGTGCCCCGAAGGCATGCGCAACGAAGATCGTTTGTAGTTGCTAAACAACCTGCTGAACTGTTCGTCGTTCTGGGTGAAAATATGCGATGCTTGTTTCATGCCCCAATCGCGGGCGAGATCATGAACAATAGCATTGACCAATAGGAGCGGACTTTTCAGTTTTCCCAACAAATTTTTTGCTGGGATCGTGCGGATTTCTTTTCGAGCGAAGAACCAGCGCGCTGGAATGTCGTTATCCGTGCAAATCCAGGCAAACTGTTTGCGATGTTTTCGGGCATAGAAACCGATAACGCCGGTGTTGAACGACGTGGTGCGCTGAATCAACAGATCGGGATTGATGCGCTTGAGTGCGCGATAATAGTGCAGGCCGTTCCGCCATTGCAAATAGCCCGGGTTTCTGACCCAGTGAAGGTGAACCCCATCGCGCGACTCAGTCACCTCTGCCTTGCTGCGCAGTGATTGCGCGAGGTAATGAACCTCGAAACCGCGCCGCGCCAGTTCTTTGGCCAGCAACCAGGCTTGCACCTCTGCGCCTCCGATGCGTTCGGTGTAGTGAAAATCCATGGCGAAGCAGAAGGTCATGGTTGGCAACTCATGCTCGACCATCAAAAAAGCGCTTGTCTTGGTTTTCATGCCTTCATATTTTAACACAGCGCCAAGCCGCGAATCAGTGATTTTTGTCATCCTTTCGGGATTCAAAACAGATTGCATGCGCCAAGGCTATAATCTTTTCATCCCTTCGGGATTCGATGCTGGTGGTACCCGACACATCTTCCGCCCTGCCGGCGCGCTATCTGTTGCCAATGCCGCCATGCATCGTCCCAACCGCGAAGCGGCGGCAGGATCATAGCCAACAGTACCAGGCATCATCCCAACCGCGAAGCGGTGGCAAGATTATAGCCGTCGGCACCAGGCACCATCCCCAACCGCGAAGCGGTGGCAGGATTATAGCCGTCGGCACCAGGCACCATCCCGAACCGCGAAGCGGTGGCAGGATCATAGCCAACAGTACCAGGCATCATCCCAACCGCGAAGCGGTGAAAAGAATTATAGCAGAAATGGAATCATTTCCGACAATGTTGTCAAACACATTTACCAAATCACCCACAAATGCAAATGGAGGGAAATCTTATGGCCGGAACCTTCACACAGATCTACATTCAGGCTGTTTTCGCCGTAAAAGGTCGATCTAACCTGCTACAAAAGCCGTGGCGTGACGAGGTATTCAAGTACATGGCTGGTATCATCAAAAACAAAGGCTGCAAACCGATCATCGTCAACGGTGTGGCTGACCACACCCACGTCTTTTTCGGCCTGAAACCAGCGATGGCGATCTCTGATCTGATTCGTGATGTCAAAAACAATTCCAGCAATTTCATCAACGGACAGGATTGGATCAAGGGCAGATTCGCATGGCAGGAGGGGTATGGCGCGTTTTCCTACGCGCACTCCCAACTCGACAAAGTGTACAAATATATTCTCAAGCAAGAAGCGCATCACCGCAAGAAGACATTCCGCGAAGAATATCTGGAAATGCTTGACAAATTTCAGGTGCAATACGAAGAACGGTTTCTGTTCGAATGGCTGGATTGATCTTCTTCCCCTTCTTCAGGATTCGAGGAAACCGGTTTTCTGTCATCCCTTCGGGATTCAAAACGGATTCGATGCGCCCAGGCTATAATCTTTTCATCCCTTCGGGATTCGATGCCGGTGGTACCCGACACATCTTCAGCCCTGCCGGCGCGCTTTCTCTTGCCAGTGCCGCCAGGCATCATCCCAACCGCGAAGCGGTGACAGGATTATAGCCAACAGCACCAAACACAATCCCGAACCGCGAAGCAGTGACAAGATTATAGCCGTCGGCACCAGGCACCATCCCAACCGCGAAGCGGTGACAGGATTATAGCCAGCAGCGCCAAAAATAATCCCCCAACCGCGAAGCGGTGGCAAGATTATAGCCAACAGCGCAAAGCACGATCACCCAAACCGCGAAGCGAGAGGATCGCCCGCCGACACGTTCGGGGTCAAGAAAATCCATAACAAAGCAAATCTTCATCGGACGTTCAAATCCAGCGAATTAACTGGCGCCGCCTTTTCCGGAAACATGATCTCAAGATAGCGCGCTATATTCGTTTTGCCGCCAAAGAGTTCCTGCGCCTTTCGCCGAGCTTGCTTTCCCATCTCTTGCAGCCGGTCAGACATACTCAAAAGTCCGGGTAAAGCAACGCGGAGTTCTTCAAAATTCTGCGCCACGACACCCACGCCATGTTTTTGAATAATACCTTCAGGATCAAGTTGCAGTGATAACGTCGGCACTTCGCGCAGCCAGGCTTCCACCATCGCGTTTGGGATGCCATCGCCATTCGAGCCACTCGTACTCACCAGCAGCCACGCACGCTCCATTAGCTTGAGAACTTTAGCATGCGGCAATTGTCCCAAATATTGAAAATTGGCATTCTGTTGTGCAAGTAATAGCTCTTCCGTCATTGGCAGATTGGGCGAGGGCGCGCCGACCATGCAGAATTTGAACGGAGCATCCCGAAAAGCGTGAGCCAATTTCAAAAACCACTCCGGCCCCTTTTCACGAGCGAAGTAGCCGACCCAAAGCAAAAATGGCTCAGAGTCTTTTTGGAATGGGCCAGCCGGAACTTCCTGAATCGAACGAATGACGACACCTTTTTTTTGAAAGGCTTTTTCAAGCTGGCGTTGTTGGCGATGCGTTTGATTGATGCAAAAATCCGCTCCCGCGATGGCGCGGGCATAGATCATGTCTTCAGTCGCACTCACGAAAAGTTTGGCCGCTTTGCGCAACGGACTCTTGGAAGATATCAACGTTTTCCTGGAATATTTCCACGGCCCACATCCATCTTCATTATTTGAAGCCCACATGAATTTTGCCCCGGTCGCGCTGGCATAGGCTCGCGCCACGCCCGCGAGCCATGAGCGGCCTTTAACATAAACAAAATCCGGCGAAATGCTCTGAAGCAATCTCATCGTTTTTGTCCACGCGACCGCAAAAGGCGCAATCTCGGGTACCTTCAGAGAATAAACCGGCATACCGTGATAGAGATTCGAGGGCTTGATCTCAGGACTGGCAGAAGCCGCTAAAAAGCACACGCTAATACCAGCAGCTTTGAAATGCTTGGCGAGGAGGAAATTTTGCAAATGCGTGCCGGTCCATTCTGTTGCTTCGGGCGAGTAAAGATTGTCCTGTAAGAAGCAGATATTCACCTCAGGCTTTGCTTGTGGCGAGTTAGGTATAAACTCAAATACTTCTGAGCTTTTGCTTCTTGAAATATACATTGTTGATTATGCAACAAGGTCGAATGGATTTTGTTAATTGCCAAATTGAGTCAAAGCATTTGAGCACAATATTCACTCAACAGTGTATGCAGCCTTGGGATGAGCCGGTGTCGCGGGTTCCAACGTCTTAGAAGACGCGAAGAAACCAGCAACCGCTTCGAACGCACGTCTGTATTCAAGGGCTATCCGGCTTACTTGGAAGGTATCCAACACATATCGATACCCATTTTCTGCAACACGGCACAAATCTTCTTTTTCGTGGTAGAATCTTTGAATTAGATCGGCAAGCTCTTGTTCGCTGTTGACGACATAACCTGTCCTGCCGTTGAGGATAACTTCGTGGACACCGCCGCCATCCGAAAAAACAACCGTGGGCTTCTTCAGGTAAAGGGACTCAACAATCGCCAATGGCATCCCCTCGCTGTCTGACGGCAAAACAAATAAATCAATCGCATTTATGTAGTTATAAATATCGCTCCGAAATCCTGGCAGAAGAAAATTGGCATGCACTCTTAGTTTCTCAATTTGGCGTAGCAAGCTAGTTTTGCTGATACTGTTTCCGTCTCCAAAAATAACTGCTTTGACACGTAGGTTCGAGGACACTAGGCTGACAGCTTTGACCAAGCGATCTAGTCTTTTCCTAGGATCAAACCTAGCTGCTGTGCCGACCAACAAAGCTTCATTATATACCCCAATTTCGTTTCGTACTTCTGATTTTGATTTGGTGAGCACGATCTCTCGTGGATCGAAAGTATTGTGGACAACAAGAATTTTGTTCACCGGCACATTAAAATAATCCCGACAGAATTCCCAAAGATACTTGGAAGGTACGATAATGGCATCACATTGGTGTAGGAAAAATCCAAATATCTGTTTGTTAATTAGGCGTTTGACACCAGACCATTTTATACCTAGTTTTGCATGACCACCAGTGGGCATGCCGTCGCTTTGTGCGTCGTCAATTGGTGAATTTGGTATTCTGTCATCTGTCGCTTGTTTGTGAGTGTTTTTTGAGTGGCGTTTGAAAAGCTGGCCTAATAACCCCGTAATACTCTTACTCAGGATCGCCCGCGTACCCTGCAGGCAAAACACCATTTTCTTTCCTGTCAGCAGAGCAACAACAAAACACAGATTATCAACACCCCAAAAATTTAGAATGTCATAACTTCTGAAAAGCAACCACATTCGCACAAGACGGCGAAGATCAAAACGACGGAAGGACAGGGTATATGTCTTGCTCTGAAGCCGTGACGCTCTCTCATAAAATTGCCCCTCGGCTCGCAAAAAAAGTGTATCGAAATGAATATCTGAGTATCGTGTAAACTCTCTCGCTAACAAAAACAACTGACGTTCACGGCCGCCAATATTGCCATTCGGAGTTATATTGAGAATTCTAATGGGGTGATGTACGTTTTGATTATTGGCATTCATCATCTATATTTCTTCAGTCTAGATGAAAAATAGACTTCGTAAAGCTCACTGAGTCCAACGCTACTGATTTCGTGTTTTGACAGCAAATAGGTTACGACTTGCTCAATTCGAGAAACATATTCTTTGACTTTTGCTTCTGTGGCAGCATAAGGGCTAGTGCCGGGCCAGAACTCAACATTATGAAACATCATATTTAAGACAACCGGTGCATCGTTTGCTTTGCGCTGAATCAAGAAATCAGCCAAGCTCATCATACCATCCCCGTCATTGTATGTGGGTCTAAACCAAGATCGATAAGAGGAGGCTTTGATAACCTTTCCCATGAAAAAGCTTTGATATCGGTTGAGAGGATTAAGGCGACGCAGCATTGCCTTTGGAAATCTGCACCAAAAATAGTTGAGAACGGTCACGGGCACCTCTAGAATCTGCATAGTACCTTCCTTACGATAGTCATACAAATCGGGAAAGTAGGGCTGGTCCGGTGCTCCGAGAAAATTAACGCTTTGTGTAGACAAACTGCGCCAGTCCAAGTATGGCGTCACACTTGAATCAATGCGGTATCCAAGTTTGTTGAGAATAGACAATGTGAATTGACTGATCCCAAAACGACCAGCACGAAAAGACCGAGGCGAATATCCGAAGGTTTGTCGAAACAGATGGGTTAGATTTTCAAGTTTTTGACGTTCTATTTCAGGCGAGTATTGTGACTGAAAATCTAAGGTCGCAGGGGTATCCCAGTTTGGACATGGCTCAACATATTCAGCATGCAAGTGTGTGCCAAGCTCAACCTTACCTTCTAAATTGCCCAAAATATCTGAACTGCAATGATCCAGAATCACCTCCGGACTCAATAAGTATGTTGGTTTAAGATTGTGTCGTTCGAAGAGAGGTTGAAGTATTTCAGGTATCGCACGAACCACAGCATCAAATTTAAATGGCTTTTGTGTAAGCCACTGTGGCCCCTTGTCGCACTCCGTGTCGATCGTAATCGCCAAATAAATCATTTTACACCAACAGCCATAAGATATTGCGCCTTGTCCTCAGCGAGGTCAAGTTGATTCAGAATGTTTTCCGCAGTGTATCCGAACGCAGCCGGCAGGTGTTTTCTGATTTTGTTTGGCATACGGATAATGCCAAAACTCCGAACATTTCGGAAGCCCGCTTCTCTGAGTAAGTTCGCGATTTCATCCTTCGTAAATGCCATGCGATAGAGACCTGTGCCATTATAATTCTTATCTTCTTTAGGCTGAGGCGGTTTGATCCATCCACCCCAGCGGTAGGCCGTCAACACGAAAATACCTCCAGCAATCAACATGCTGTTGATATTTCGAACTGTCTCCACGCGTTCGGCGCTGCTCGAAATGTGCTGAATGGTGTCCAGGCACATGGCCCTTTCAAAACGTCTTTTATCAGATTTAAAATTCGAAATGTCGGCAACCTCCGTCTCGATATTCCGAAAGTCATGCTGGCGGGCTTGACTATCAAGAAGCGCAATGCTGGCAGGAGAAAAGTCCGTCGCAAAGATGCTGACCTCGGGAAATCGCCTGGCGAGTTCGAGCGTATAGATGCCAACGCCAGCCCCTGCATCATAGACGCGATGTCCCTTCTGCGGCTGCAAAGCGCGCATCACCAGGCCGGCTTGGGCTCGAATCCAATATTCCCCGCGATGCGACTTGATGAAATCGTGGTAGTCTGCCGCTTGAGCATCCCTCAAGCGAATCTCTTCAAGCTGGTTCGAGCTGGGGTTGTTCTGCACGACTTGTTTGCCCCGAATGAGATCGGTATTGGTTGAAGAATCCATAAAAGCCCCGTTCATTTAGCCAGCGTATTTGAAAATTTGATCTGAATTGTTTCGTCCAGCGGGTTTTGTAATCCGAATCACCGCGCATAAAATTGAATTCGTTCACGCCGGAATGGAAACAGCGCTGAATAACCTCGGCCAACAGAACCTTCGAAGGAGAAAGCTTCTGGTGAGCGGAATCAAAACCGATATTCCAGTAATAAAAAATCTTCCTGAAATGAAATCCCAAGACAAAGGCGATCGGCTTCTTGTCAAGCAGTAAATAAAACAGCCGGATTTCGCCAAACCTTTTCAGCTCTTCCATCATGGCGGCAATGAACCGCCGGTAACGATCACTGGCATAGTATGAGCTGCGCGCCTTACGCGTCTGGCTGCAATGATGCAGGAAGTAAATGGTTTCAATCTCTCGGTGAATATCAGTCAAAGGCGATTCCACCACCTCCCAGTTTTTGTCGCGGAGATGATTGTGCAAACGTCGCAGATCCTGCTGAACAAAACTTTTGCTGGTGGTGGCATAATATTGTTCCCAGGTTACTGCCTGGGTATCGATGTAATAACACTTCGTTTGCTCACGCACAATCGCACTTTCACGAACGAGAATATCTTTCAAGGCGTACAGGTTGGGAGACGTATCGGAAATATTGTGAAACAGCATCTCACCCCAAGTTAGCCGACTACGAAGCCTTGCGAAAATCGCACGAAGGGCTTGTTCCCGGTGACGCGCCACAATGAAGTCAGAAAAATCCGATTCGGGATCGCCCAGAAAAAGAACCTGGCGATAGGGAAGCATACCCCTCAGGCGAATTGTACGCACTTGCAGAGGCGCAAACCCGATAGTATCATTCCCCTCGCAAAGGCGCAGAACCAACAAATCTTTCTTTGCCAAAAAGTGGACGGCCCAAGTGTAGAGCCATTCATGCCGGAGATGAATGCTTTCAGAACCGGAAGCGGCAAGCAGATCATTCCATTCCTCGCGCAGGCTCGCAAACTCGGCAAGTGTGTCAATGCGTTCGATATGAATCATCGGGTCCTGCCGCGAAAGAACTTGCGGTGGAGTGCATGCACAACTACCAAATCATCGGCGTCAAGGCGAAGCATATACACCGTTGCAGCATAAACACACCAGAAAATGACAAGCTGCAGAAACCAAAGCGGCGGCGCTACTAAAAACCATTCGCTCCGCAAACCGAGCACACCCAACAAGGCAAGCCCGGCGGCAAAGGGTACTTTCCACAAGCTTGCTTTGAAGGGGTGAATGTCGAGAAAATGGCGAACTTCAAACAAGCGCACCATGTTGATGATGCCATGCGTGAGAGAATAAGCTACCGCAGCGCCGACGATACCTTTTTGAGGGATCAAAAGAAGATAGAGTGTTACACTAAGCACCGTGATCACAATGGCATTGGCGAGATTGACGCCCGGCTTGCCGATCATGGTCAGCACTTGCCCGCTCATGCCGAACATATCGGCAAAAAAATTTCCCACACCGAGGATGAGGAGGGCTGCCACCGCGCCGTGAAATTCTTTACCAAAAATGCTCAAGATCGGCTCGTAAAACAATACGATCGTCAAGAAAATGGGGAGACTAAATGCCGTGGTCCATTTCGTCACGGTTTTGTAGAGTTTTGCCATTTCGTTGTGCTGCCGGCGGGCGTGCAACTCAGCCACAATGGGGCCGAAGATCTGCATAATGGCCGTGTGCGGCATGTAAATCAACGGTTGCAGGCGTAGCGCAACTGCATACAAGCCCACTTCCAGCGGCTGACAGAACATGCCCAAAAAAACCACATCGAGTTGAAAGGTGTGCTTGTTGAACAGACTGGTGGCAAACAGCGTGCTCGAGAATTTCCACGACCGTTTTTTCTCGGTGGTGGCCGGCAAGCTGCGCTCACGCAGGCCGGGAAAAACTTTGAGAAGAAATGTTCCAGCCAAAACGAGAACGATCAAATCCTGCAACAGGCTGGAGGCCAGCGCGGCATAAAGCTCAAAGCCAAAGGCAAGCAAGACCACCAGGCTGATCAACTTCGTTAAATTGGCGACAACAGCGTTGGTCAGAACGACATAACCCTGCTGTTGCAAACCATTGAGCGCCGCAATAAAGATGCTGTAAAGCGCAGTGAACAGAATGGCGATGCTCACAAACCGAAATGCCGTCGCATACTCCGGCTGTTTGATCACATAACGGCAAAACGGTTCGGCAAACAGCGCAAGCCCGAGCGCCAGTACACTGCCGGCGATAAACGCAATCTTGAGCGATAACAGAATCGTGCCCTTGGCCTTGTCAAGCCGGCCTTCACCTTTGTAGCTGGCGGAAAAACGATTGAGCATACCGGCAAAACCCAGCGTGGAAAAATCCGCCAGCATGCTAGTCCAATACGTGGTGAGGGTATAGATGCCATACAGCTCGGCGCCCAGAGCTCGCGTGGTGATGATGCCGGTTATGGGTCCGAGAACCTGGCTGAGCAGTTGCCCGCCGGCAGTTATGCCTGCATTTTTTGCAATTTTCTTGAGGTAGCCAGCGGTGTCGGTGCTAACCGGCATCTCAGTCGCCACAGTTGCCGCAGCACTTACGGTTGCTGTATCATGGCTCAATTGCAATTTTTAAAGACGAATACGATTTTATGTGAAAACAACTTTACCGGGTTCGAAATAACAACCGGCTTGGCAATTGCTTTAAAGGTTGTGAACAACTCCACGTCCTGAAAGTGCTTTTTGCCAAGGCGATAAATACGATTAAAACTGCAAAAATATTGATGCGTTGGATCATCTGCGAACAACTGGTCGACTTTGTGAATCAACCACGGTTGACGTCGCGTTGCCTCTTTCGGCAAAGGCGCCGTTGACTCGTTTGGGTAGGTCTCCGAAGCAGTTTGAGGCGGCTTTTTGCCGTTTCCCCCAAATGCCGGAATTCGTCCGAACAGACTCAGAATACGGTGGGAGAAATCATAGTAACGCTTGATGGGATAGTTCGGTGTTGAACCGACAACAACGCCGTTCGGTTTGAGCACGCGTGCAATTTCATGCAACAGCGGCTCCACTTCCACCTCGGGAATATGCTCAATGACTTCAAAGAAGATGATCGCATCAAAGGCTCGATCGGCATAAGGCAGGCGAAAACCATCAACCTTTGCGCAGGTGAAACCTTTTTTGTTTACTCGGTCGACACGAATCTGGCTGATCTCCGTTCCGAACAAGTCCCGCTTGGGAAGCGATTTGGCCAAATACTCCAGATGCTGACCATCGCCACAGCCGAGATCAAGTACCTTCATTCCAGGTTTGATATACGTGTCCATAACATATCTGCGAGAGGAAGGTATATAACCATGCATGCGATGTGTTATGGCATAGCGCTCAAAATCCAAACGAGCAATCTTAGCGGTGCTAGTCATAAAGAATCAGTACGGGGAGATGAAATGATCGGGTTTCGCTTGGCGGTGAACATTGGCGCTGCGACGACATCATTCCACATGACCCGAACAGGCCGAAATACAGGATAAAGAAACGATAATGGACTTGGCAACGAAATGAATTTGAAATCGCTAAACGTCGGCGTGATCACCCGCCGCCAGCAAAAACTCACGCGATCGCGCCAGCGCTCCCGGGCATTGAGTAAAAATGAAAATTTTGCAGCGGCGCTGGGTTCCCATTCGGCTTCCGGGAAAAGGCCGGCATGGACGCGGGCGGCGTGGCCGGGAATGCGGGGTTCAGCGCTGAGATCTGCAGCGGCGGGCAGTTATCATAAAGTGTTGGCTTTAGAATATCCGCTTCCTGAGATATATTGAAGCGGTATCCTTTGGCGCTGCAAATCTGCCCGATTTAGAGATTTTATTTACCCGCCCCAAATCAATCTTGATCGCCACCGACTGCCCAATCCCCTCGAAGGCGATAACGAACCGCTGCCGGCCTTGAATCGAGCATAACACGCCGCGCATACCCGCCAGCGGGCCGCTGGTGATCTCCAGCAAATCGCCCGGCACAACGCGCGGAATCGGCTCGGGATCGAAGTCGTGCGCCAGCATGTTCTTGACTGCGGTAATTTCGAATTCCGGGATGATCGAGGGTTGGCCGTGATGTCCCAGCATTCTCACCACCCCGTCCGGTGTCAACGCGAGCAAGCGTTCTCGGGCATCTGCCTTCACAAAAACATAGCAGGAGAACAAGGGCGCTTCGATCCACTTTTTGCGATCACTCCATTGCCGCAAGGTGGCGCGCAGGGGCAAATACGGCTGCACGCCCATTTTTTGCAGCTCTTGCTCAACACGCTTTTCAAAATTGGGGCGCGTGTAGAGAGCGTACCAGTGGCGGGTAGTTTCTTGTGGAATTGTTGTTTGCATGTTGCATGTTGATCGTTGGTCGCTGGTCATTGGTCGGTGGTCGTTGAACATTAGCAATTAGTCATTAATTATTGGACAACGACAAACAACGAACGACCAACAACCAACGACAATTTTCATCCCCATGGCCAGGAGAGCAGTTTCCGCTGCGTTTTTGGCAGCTTGCCGTTGCTGTTGTTGGCGTAGTAATGATAATGATAGTAATAATAGTAACTGCCGTACATGCTCTCGATTTTAACGGAGTTCAGCAGAGTGCCCAGAACTTTGGCTCGGGCCTGATTGAGCAACGTGTACGAACGAAATGCCGCTTCTTTGCTGGTGTGTCCGGATTTTACCACCAGAAACACGCCGTCGACATATCGCGCCAGCACCGCGGCATCGGTCACGGCGATGACCGGAGGACTGTCGAACAACACGGTTTCGTATTCGCGCTTCAGCCCTTCCAGCGTTTGCTGCATGGCGCTGCTGCCCAACAGCTCCGAAGGGTTCGGCGGCAATGTGCCGCACGGCATGACATGGAGATTGTCGATTTCCGTGGGGGAAATCGCTTCGGCAATCTCCGCGCGCCCGGCCAGCACGTTCGACAGGCCGATACGGCGATCCAGCTTGAAAACGGTATGCAGCACCGGCCGCCGCAAATCCGCATCAATCAATAGAACCTTGCTGCCCATTTGCGCCATCACAATGGCGAGATTCGCCACGGAAGTCGATTTGCCATCACCCGGGCCGGGACTGGTCACCAGCAGCGTGCGCAACGGCTTGTCGATATGGGTGTACTGGATATTCGTGCGCAGTGTGCGGTAGGCTTCGGATACCGGCGATTTCGGCGCAAAGTGTGTGATAAGGCGCGCGGCGGTGCGCCCAAACTCCGCGCTCTCGTTTTTTGCTATCGCCGCGCCGTTCGTGCCGTTGTGCGAAGCGCCGTTGAGTGCGCCGTTGGCGGAATGCCTCAAGCGCGCGATGGCGCCGTTTTCATTGATCAGGGGAATCGATCCTAATACCGGCTGGCCCAGGCGTTCCAAATCTTCGATGGCGTGCACGGAATTGTCGAGCATGTCGCGCAGAAAAGCCAGGCCCACGCCCACGCCCACGCCCAGCATCATGCCCAGGATCAAATTCAATTTCTTGTTCGGGCCAAGCGGCACCTCGGGGCGCTCGGCCGGCTCGATGATGCGCACGTCGCCGAGTTGGCCGACTTCAGTGATGCGCAGCTCCTCATACTTCTCCTTCATCATCAAATAGATTTTCTCATCGACCTGGGCCGAGCGCTGCAGCCGGGCGAGCATGAGTTTTTTCTCCGGCAAACTTTCCAGCTTTTGCGCATAGTCCTTGACGATCTTTTCCAGCGCCGCCACTTTCGGCTTGAGCGATTCGATATTCGCTTCCACCTCGAACTTGCGGGTGATGATTTCGTCCTGCAGGGCTTCCGGGGCAAGCAAATCCTGCGTCGCCGCCTGGGCCAGCTCGGTTTTGTACTTTTGTGTCAGCCGGGCGATCTGGCCGTCCAATTCCTGCAACCGGGAGTTTTTTTCCTCATAGCTGCCGTTGTTGATGAGATAGGCCGCGTGCAAGGCGCGTTCTTGCTGCAGCCGGGCCATTTCCGTTTTCAACACCTCCAAATACGAAGTGGCCGAAACAGCCTCAATGTCGATCCGGCGTCCCAGTTGTCGGTCGATGAACGCCAGGCGCTCGTATGAAGACGCCAGCTCGGTCAGGGCTTCCTGATGCAGAGACTCGAATTCCACCAGCTTCGAGACGATGCCATTGGCTTCGTCGGTGAGGGTGAGCGTCGAGGCCTCGCGCGAATAGTCTTTCAGCGCGATCTCGGATTCGGCGAGTTGTTGCTGGATAAGGTTGAGCTGATTCTCCAGAAAAATTTTCACCTGGCGCACTTCCGCCTGGCTCATGGCGCGATTCAGCTCGCTGTAGGCTTCGACGTAAGCGTTGGCGATGGCCATTGCTTCTTGCGGATCTTTCGAAGTGACGCTGATCAAAATCATGTCGGTGCTGCGGATCGGCGTCACCTCGAGAAGCCGTGGCAGATGGCGCGCGACAGCTTCTATCTCCCGCAAGCGAACCGGGGCTGCGGGTCTGGCAGAATCGCCTTCTGCTTCATCCCCGGAGAACGCGGCCATGATGCGGGACAGCCGGCTGCCCTGATGTTCGGCATGCGCCGGCGCGCCAAGAAGAATGGGCAATTGGCGCGCATGCTCGGAGTCGAGCAAACGCTGGGCGACGGCTTTCGCCAACGCGCGTCCCTTGATGATCTCGACCTGATTGCTGATCGTCGTTTCCATTTGCCAGGCGCTGCCGCCGAAGATCGGCAGGGCCATGTTGGATTCCATTTTGACCATCACCTTGGCGTTCGCCTGATAAAGCGGCACCGCCGTAAGGTTCAAATACAATGTTATGAACATGACCCCGAGGAAAGACGCCAGGATCAGCCAGCGGCTGCGATACAAAATCCGTACATAGTCCGCAATCGGGGTTCGGCGTATTATTTTTTCTTTCATAAAAATACAGGCTCGCAATAAATGGCGATGTTGCTTCCGGGTATCAGTGAGGCCGTGATCATGCGCACCATCTCAGACTTTCCAGGGCAACGCTAGCCTCGGGCACAGCTCCGCCATGTCAGTCCCATTTTGTACAATGGGCATCACAGCCAAACCTCGCTACTTCACTTCGTCTCAGAAAAGGCCAGACACACAATGCCGGCCGTTGCAACTCCACTTCACCAATGGCAAAGCCAGTGCCACATTACGGTACCATCGTTTGATGGCAAACTAACGCAGCCAAGATTCTAAGATGATTGTGTCTCGCTCGGAAACAGCCGGACACAATCCCGGCAGCGCCGAGCGCTTCTGGGAATGCTTTGCACGATGAGTGTTAAAAATTTTCACAATATTTGCGTCTCCCGCTGCCATTGGCGCAACGAAAGCATTTAAGTTCCTGGTCACACATTCTTTGCGGGAGAAATGATTGGGCAAGAAGACAGAAATGGCAAAACCTCGTGAGACGTCCGCAGGAAATCCCCCGAACCTCTCACCACAACGGTGGCCGCGACCCCACTTCCACCAATTACTTGCATACGCGGACATCATGAGGCGAATGGAATCAAGCAAACATGAAACCTTGCTGGCGATAACCAAAAGCGATACACGCATATGGCTTAGCAATCCTTGCTGAACTGTATTCACGGGTCTGCTCCCTGCATAGCCGCGCGTCGTAAGTCGCCCTAGCATTCCCTTGCTAGACCTGCTACGCGCAGTGGCTTTTCGTTTTTGCAACGAAATCACATGGCATTGTTTCGCACCCGCGGTGGCGTCTATTACCCGCGCTTCATTTCCATTCAGGTCAACTGACCTCATCGTTATTTTTGGGATTGGGGCGAGCTTCCAGCTTGCCTTTCAACAGCGCCGAGGCTATTTTGTTCCGTTCGGTGAAACGCAAGCGGGCAACGCTGGCGAGCGACCCGCCCAGGGATAGCCGAACCCCGAAGCATGTCGGAGGACACTCCTCTTCGAGTGTCCTCTTTTACTCTCATCCCTTCAGACTTTCCACCAAACATGCTTTGGGGAAATATGCCTGGTAAACGCCAACCTCCATTCCTCCACGTCAATGAGATTTCTTTGAAGCTTTCTTTTCCTCCGATAACTTCACCGTCACGGGAACCAGCTTGGGATGAAAATGCTTCGCCACACTCGCATACGCATCCACCAGTTTCAAACTATAGCCCGTGACTTTGCTGACCTCGTGGCGATCAAGACCCTTGCGCAACAACCCCTTCACTTGTTCATACGCTTTGATGTAGCGATCCACCGCGTGCAAGCTGTGATTCGTGCGCGCCGCAATATCGGTGGGATCAATACCTTGTTCATACAAATTCAGAATGATGCCTTTGTGCGTCGGCCGGCTGCCTTGATCGAGAATGTAACCTTTGAGCGGCAATAAGTCATCGGGATGTTGCGCTTCATACTCCGCCACATAGCGCCGCATCGTGGTCAGGCTGCGATTCATTAATACACACAATTCCGCTTGCGAAAGCATGCCCCCCTGTTCCCATGCCGACTTGATCAAGCGCGCCATGGTGGCGAGGTCGCGTTCGCGATTGATGCGATAGTTGCTGTTCTTGGTGCCGGCTTTCACAAACACGCGCTGATCCAAATCACTGCCGGTGATCAGCGGCAAATACACCATGATGCTCTCGTAATCTTCCGTGCGTTTGCCATAGCCCGGCTTGCGCACGCTCTTCTTCGTGGTCACCCAACAAATCACGCCGGCTTCAATGCGATCGCGTTTGGGATGATACTCTTCGAAGAGCTGTACGATCTCATCGCTTAACATCTCCAGCACGCGATGGCTGCCAATGAGCTTGTATTCCGTTTCCAACAGCCGCACCAAAGCCGCACGAAACCCGCGTTTTTCAAGGCTGGCAAAGCGGTCGCGTCGATCACCGTAATAGCCTTTCATCGCACCTCCTCCCCAGCCGGAAGCCCTTTTTTCATCCCGCTCTTATCCGCGCCCGGATAAGCAGGCCGCGATGAAAGTTGTTCCAACAAATCCTTGATGCGTTGTCGGCAACCGGTCTTCTGGCCCAGCCTGGAATACAACTCAAGATACTCGTTGACCAAGCGCGTGCTCAAACCCGCGTATTTCGCAATCTCTTCCGCGTCTTTAATCCCACGTTCATACAATCTCACCACGCGACCGAACGTGTTCACATAACGCTTCACCGCTTTGGCCGAATGTTGCGTCTTGCGGCAAATCTCACTATACACAAAGCCGTTCAAGAACATTTCCACGATCACGACTTTGTGACTCACCGACGGGCCAATGTCGGAATACACCCCGCGTGTGATCACGCGCATGCCTTGTTTGAGCAGATACGCGATATCGCGTCGCACCGTGCGCACACTGGTGCCCAGCAATCGCGCTAAATCCTCTTGTGTCGCAACCCCGTTTTGCTCAACAATCTCCTCGCTGATCCGCAAAACCTTTTGTCGCCGCAATCCCGCATGACCATACTGCGCGTAGGCTTCCAAATCCTCTTGCCCGGCGTGCAACGTCACCCACACTTCCACCTTCTCCAGCTCCAAAAGCGGCTTGCCAACGCTGGCATCGCGCTTCACCACCCACAAACTCACACGCCCGCTTTTCTCAGCCGGACGTTCGCTGTAGAGCAGCTTTACCGCATCCAACACCCCTTGGCTTTCACGCGGCGACAACTCAAAACCGTTTTCCAACTCCCACAACAATTGCCCGTCAAGACTCTTATCTTCGAGACGACGCAGCTCCTCAGGCACAACACGGTTACTCATCTGGCCTCCTTTCGCATCATGACGGGCGCGGCGGCCACGCTCGCAACCATGGAAACGCAGCCGGGTTTCAGGCTCACGTTTCCAGTGCCACACGCGCGGCACCTGCGCCGCACCCGAACGATACGAAGTTAGAACATCCGCCCCCCGTTTGTCAAGGGAGCGTAGAGGCCAAATGACCTTATTTAGGCAGGCGCAGGCACAAGAGTTTAAGCTTGTGCTCAACCGGCGGTTTTAACGGCCAATGCAAATGTTTACATCGTATAATACCACCGGATCAGATGAAATGCTGAAATTGGGAGGAAAAACTTTCAGATGGGGGCAAAAAATTTCAATTCTATCATTTCTCTAACAAAACGTAAAAAGCCCGGACACGCCGGGATGCGCGACACAGGCTTTTTAAACAAAGGCGGAAAGTTAGCAAAAATTAATAATCCCAGCGCAAACCCGCAGAAAAATTGCGCACTTCGTTGATGTTCCGCTCGACTTGATAGTAATTGTAACGCAGCAAGTTGCGCACGCCAAGCTGGGCTGTTACATTGTTCCAGGAATAAAGCACACGCACATCCAATTGCTTTTTGGCCACACGCTGGTCGTCTTTAAAAATCTGCACCTGTTCACGCAACAATTTCGAAGCGATACTGTAATCCGCTTCGAGTGAAACCGGGCCAAGCGTGATAAACGGCGAAAGATAAGCCACGACGCGCGGGCGATAACTCAGCAAATCGCCATCTTGAAAAGTGACAGGAATGTCGCTGTCGGGATCGACCT
>SZPB01000074.1 GCA_030263535.1 Cytophagia bacterium CHB2 | reverse complement strand
ATTGTGAATGCGTGATTGCTCGACCTGCAGGAGTATATCGCCGGCTTGCAAACCGCCTTTTTCCGCAGGGCTCTCTTCCCACACGCTGGAAATCAGAACCCCTTCTTTTTCGCCAAAAAATTCCGCCAGCGCCGGTGTTATCGCTTGTACGGTCATGCCCCAGCTTGCGGCTTCGGTTTGAGAGGAAAAGGCCGTGGAAGCTTCCGGCTCTTCGGAGAACTCCATCAACAAATTCGGCATGGCATAAATCGGCGCATCGACGCGCAATGATAATGCAATCGCATCGCTTGGCCGCGCATCAATGCGGTAGGTTTTCGAGCCGTTTTGCAGCACGATCTCCGCGTAGTATGTGCCGCCTTTCAACTCGGTAATCGTAATGCGCTCGACTTCGATGGTCAGCGATTTGAATATGTTTACAATGAGATCATGCGTCATGGGGCGCGGCGTGGTCACATGCTGCTGGCCCAGGTGAATCGCCAACGCCTGTTCGCCGCCGACGGACAGCGGCAGGATGCGGTCGCCCTGATCTTCGCGCAACACCAAAATCATTTCGCCGGACTCGGCGCTGCCGCGAATGGATTTGACTTTCATTAGAATGGCTTTGTTATCGTCGCGGGAGGAACAAAACGTAAAAAAAACGAGAAGACTCCCGAACACAAGGGCGGCGGGGAGCTTGAAACGGCGGTTCATAGGCATGCTCGCATTGTAGTCAAGAACGTCGGCAATATCATGAAAAAGAACAACGGAAGCAATATTAATTTTGCTCGAGCGGCGCTCATCTATTTTATTTCAACCGGCCGCACCAGCTTAGGAGGGAATAAATTAACATTTGCAAGAATCGCGAGAGACATTCGGACAACGATTCTATGGTGTGGCATTAAAGGAACATGCTCATTTTTAAAATTCGCGTTGATTGGCGTTCATTCGCGGTTTGACATATGGGCAAGTTATTTAAGCGACCATCCTAAGCAAACGAGAAAGACGACGCGAGAAAGCAAACAAATCATTCCCGTTCTTCGCGGCGAAGACGATTGTTCAAGGCGCGCCGCGATACTCCCAACAAGCTGGCGGCAATGGTTTGATTGCCATCCGCGCGCCGCAGCGCTTCCTGAATCAGCAATTGTTCGGCTTCCGCCAGTGTGGGAAGACGCTCTGAAAACTTCAAGGCGTTCAGGGTTTCGCTTTCCACGCGCGGCAAAGACATCGCGCCCGGCGGGCTTCCTGTTCCGCTGGTTTGCGAAATTTTCTCGCGAAAGGAATTCATCGACAGCACGCCGGCGGTATGCCGGCTCACGGCGTCGAAGATCATGCCTTCCAATTCGCGCACGTTGCCGGGAAAGGGGTAGGTGCGCAACAGCGCGGCCAGCTCGCGCGGCGCGGTCGGCTTCTTTTTGTTGAGCACACGCGCGGCTTTTTCCAAATAACTTTCTATCAAGAATGGCAGATCGTCCAGGCGCTGGCGCAGCGGTGGAATGTGAATGTGATGCGCTTGCAGGCGAAAGTAGAGATCTTTGCGGAAGCTTCCCGCGTTCAGTTTTGCGGCCAGGTCTTGATGCGTTGCCGCCACAATGCGCGCTTCCGACATTTTGGGCATATCCGAGCCTAGCGGATAATAACGGCCCTCTTGCAGCAGCCGCAGCAGCTTCACTTGCGATTCAGCGCTCAAATCGCCGATTTCATCCAAAAATAATGTTCCGCCGGCGGCCTGCTCGATCAAGCCGCGGCGCAGCTTTTCCGCGCCCGTGAACGCGCCGCGCAGATGCCCGAACAAGGTGTCGGAGAACAATGTGTCTTCCACGCCGGCGACATTGACGGCAACGAATTCGCCCGGCCGGCCGCTCACGCGATGAATGGCATTCGCCACCAGTTCCTTGCCCACCCCGGTTTCGCCGGTGATGAGCACGGGCAGGGGCGTGGCGGCAATCGCTTCGATATATTTAAAAATGCGAAGCATGGCAGCATGCTGCGTAATGATTTCTGCAAACGCTTCCGGATGCTGCAAGTGATCATCGGATAACAACGATTTTTTCAGCAAATCGTTTTCATTTTTGATCTCTTGCATGTGCAGGGCATGCCGGATGGCAGTCACCAGCCGCGCATCATCCACCGGCTTGACGATGTACTCGAACGCGCCCGCCTTTATACACTCCACCGCGGTTTCGACCTCGTTCACCGCGGTCAACACAATAACGGGCGTTTCCGGATGCGCTTCGATGAGCTGTGGCAACAGCTCTTTTCCCGAGAGATGCGGCATGTACAAGTCCAGCAACACCACGGAATGCTTTTGCTGCGCCAACAATGCCAGCGCTTGCCGGCTGTCCTGGCATTTGGTCACGGCCGTAATGCCGCCGGCGTGCAACGTGATTTCCATGCTGAATAGAAAGCGCTCTTCATCATCGATGAGCAGCACAGGATACTCGGGATAGGTGGTGGGGTTCATTTGCTTAATCGGTTTTCATTATCGTCATTTATTTCATGCAGGCTCTTATGCAATTAGCTCTTCAAAGTTAGAATAAAATACTGAAAGTGTTTCGCCCACTGAAATGAAATCCCACTGAAAAGTTTTTTTTCTGTGGTAGTTCTACTTCTGTGGACGACGTTTTCAAATCTGCTCGAAGAGCTTCGATTTTCAGCTTGTCTGAAAATCGGTGTAGGAGTTTAGACATTCACGTTCGGTAATGTTCAGCCACGGTTTGGCCGGTTTAAGATTGGGCGTGACAGTCTTTATGACAGAGCCTTTGCCGCAGTGCGAAAGGCGCCGGAACTCGGCACGGCGATATTTGCCGCGGGCAGCGTCACGGTTGCCGTCGTGCCCCTTTCCACCTGCGATTTGAAACTCAGATCGCCGCCATGATCCGTAATGATTTTGTAAGAAATCGAAAGGCCCAAGCCGGTGCCGCCCAGCTCGCGTTTGGTGGTGAAAAAAGGATCGAAAATGCGCTTGAGATCGGCTTCCGGAATGCCGATGCCCTCGTCGCTGACGCGCACGACGAGGCGGTTGCGTTCGGCCTCGTGCAAGGTTTCGAGACGCAGGCCCGCGTCCCGGCGCCGCAAGGCCTGGCAAGAATTGGTGAGAAGATTGATCAACACTTGTTCGAGCTGCTGGGCATTGCCCATGACAGGCGGAAGATTTTGCGCGAGCGACACCTGAAATCGTTCGGTGGATTTTTTGATCAGCGCATTGACGATGGTGACGGCGTTTTCCACCACGTTGTTGATATCGACCAAATCGCGCGCGCCGCGCACGCCTTCATGGCCGAAATTTTTCAAACTGAGCACGATTTTTTGAATGCGTTTCGAGCCGTCGATCAATCCGGCAAACAATTGCGAGATTTTATCATACATCTGCGAATAGCGCAGTCCGGCGAGAATAAAATCGCCGTTGCGGGCGGCATATTCATCGAGAATCGGTTTGACTTCGCGCCAGCCGCGCGACAGAAATTTTGCGTTCAGCAAAATGAAGTTGTTGGGATTGTTGATTTCATGCGCCACGCCCTGCACCAGAATGCCCAGACTCGCCAGCTTGTCGGCTTGCATGAGTTGCTGCCGCCGCTCCTCCGCCAGCGCCTCGGCTCTTTTTCTGGCAGTAATGTTGCGCACCAGGCCGTCGTACGAAACCACTGCGCCCTGCGCCTCGCGGCGCAGCACGATGAAATTCTTCACCCACCGCACGCCGCCGTCTTTGTGAATGATGCGGTGTTCCAGGCCGGGCACGGCCTCGCCCTGCATGGCGCGATTGGCGCGGGCGATCACGGTGGCGCGATCATCTTCATGCAGCATGCGATACCACAACTCTTTGTCGGCGTCGAATTCTTCCGGCGCGTAGCCGGTTACCGCAACGCAGCCGGGGCCGTGCGTGGTTTCGAGCGCAACGCCGTTGGCAATGCGCACGGTGTAGATATAATCCGTCACAGAAGCAAGCAGGCGCTTGTAGCGCTGTTCGCTTTCGCGCAGCGCTTCCTCCGCGCTCTTGCGCACGCTGATGTTGGTGATCAAGCCGTCATACGAAAGCACGCGGCCATGCTCGTCTTTGTTCAGGGCAATAGTGCTCTTTACCCAGCGCAGGGAGCCGTCGCGGTGGATGATGCGCGCAGCCTTCGCCATGATAAGTGGCGACCGCGAAGCCGTTCTCGACTTTGACGGTGTAGATGTAGCCTTTAATCGCCTGAATCAATTTTCGCATGCGATGCGCATTCAGCGCGGGTTCTTTCATAGTGTGATCGGTATCTCGAGTTTAACACAAAAACTGAATGGATAATTGCTAATGGTTAATTGTCAATTACCCATTAACCATTTCTTCCCGTATTGCACCAACTGAGTGGCGCGAGAATTTACGCTATTCTGCCGCGGAAAACAAGTCACGCCTCGTTCATTGCAAGGCTTGCCTTTTCCGCAAATTCTGGTTACTTTCAAAATGCTTTCGCAAAATGACGCCTAGGTTGATGTTTCGTTTGTCATGCAATTGCAATTGTCAAGGGTGGGAACTATGTCGCTTTTGAATTTTGTCTCGGACGAGATGATTCCGGGTTTGCTCAATAATTGGACGGAGCATCTCAATCGCGTGTACGGCACGAAAACCGTCTCTGCCAAGTATCATGCGCTGGAATGGAGCGCGCAAGGCTATGTCATCAAAGACACGCGCGGCCGGGAGTATCTCGATTTTTTGGGCGGTTATGGCATTTTTAATATCGGTCACCGCCATCCCCGCGTGGTGTCTGCGGTTAAGGAACAACTCGATCGCATGCCCCTGGGTTCCAAAGAGATGTTGCATCCGCAGGGCGGGCTGCTGGCCAAAAAACTGGCGGAGATTACGCCGGGCAATTTGAAATACGCCTTCTTTTGCAACAGCGGCACCGAGGCTGTGGAGGGCGCGCTCAAACTCGCAAAACTTTATACCCGCAAACACGAGTTTGTGTGTGCGGTGGACGGCTATCATGGCAAAACGCTGGGTGCGTTGAGCGCGACGTATCGCCGCAAATTTAAAGATCCGTTTGAACCGCTGCTGCCGGGCTTCACGCATGTGCCGTTCGGCGAGGTGGAGGCTATGGAAAAAGCGCTCACCGACAAAACCGCGGCGGTGCTGCTCGAGCCGTTTCAAGGTGAAGGCGGCATTCGCATTCCGCCGATGGGCTATTTGCGGCGCGTGCGCGACATCTGCACGCAAAAAGGCGTGTTGCTCATTCTCGACGAGATTCAATGCGGCCTCGGGCGCACTGGCAGAATGTGGGGCTGTGATCATGAACAAGTGACGCCGGACATTTTGTGCAGCGCCAAGGCGTTGGGCGGCGGCGTGTTGCCGATCGGCGCGTTCATTGCGACCGAAGAGGTGTGGCAACCGTTGAACGAGTGGCCCACGATTCATACCAGCACGTTCGGCGGCAATCCTTTGGCGGCGACGGCGGCATTGGCAGCGCTCGACGTCATAGAGATGGAAAAGCTGCCGCAGCGCGCCGAACGCGTGGGCAATTATTTGTTGGACAAGCTCGAAAACCTGCAAACACAGCACGCGCAATACCTCAAGGAAGTACGCGGGCTGGGCTTGTTCATCGGGCTGGAGTTTGCCAGCGACGACATTGGTAATTTGCTTTATGAATTGTTCTTTGAGGAAGGCGTGCTGGTTGCGTCAATTCTCGCGAATCCCCAAATCATCCGGCTGGAGCCGCCGCTTATCATCGATGAAAGCGTGGTGGATGATTTCATCGCGCGCTTTGAAGCTGTGCTGCAAAAGCTGCCAAAACGAATGACTCAAAAATCATAATCAGAAGGATGCACTCAAACCAGCGGAGGGTCTCATGTCTCGATACCAGCTTGTGCTAGGAATCCTGCTGTCTGTCATGTTGGGTGTGACAGCTACAAGTTATGGCCGGCAGGCTCAGGATGAAAAAGTCTATCAACAAATATTCGGAAAAACCCAGGAAAAATTCGGGCAGGCCAAAACCGCGCAGGCGGATATTCTCGCGCCGGAGGCTTTTGGTCGCGCGCTGAAGAAATACAACGAAGCACGGGAAGATTTCAAACGCGGCCGCGCGCTGGCCGACATCAACAAAAAACTCGCTGAGATCAGTGTTGATTTGGAGGCCGCCGTGAAATCCGCGAATCTCGGCAAAGTCGCGTTGGAAAAAGCGCTGCGCGCGCGCGAGGATGCGCTCAAGGCCGAGGCCGAGCAAAACGCCGCGGAAAAGTTCGCCCTGGCCGATAAAACCTTCGGCGAGGCCACCCGCCGTGTGGAGGCCGGCGACGTGAACACGGCGCAGAAAAAAGGCGATGAAGCCGAGCAGCTTTTTCGCGAAGCAGAACTGCACGCCATCAAAAACAGCGTGATCGGCGGTGTGCGCAATCAAATCACTCAGGCAAAAGCCGCGAAGATGGATCGCCTCGCGCCGGACAGTTATCGCAAAGCCGAGGCCTTGCTGGCGGAAGCGGAAAAAATTCTCAACACCAATCGTTATGCCGCGGGTTCGGCGCGCGAGAAAGCCGAAGCCGCGGAATACGAAGTGCGACACGCCAAACAAATCGCCGAGCAAGTGCAGCGCGTCAAAGTCGATGAGACGCAATGGGAAAAATTCATGATTGCGTATGAACAAAAAATTGCCGGCATTGCGCGCGAGCTTGATTTTGAGCCGCAATTCGACGAGGGCATCGACAAGCCGATCAACGATATTCGCGAAGCGGTGAAATCGTTGCGCGAGGATCGCCGCAGCCTGACCAATGAAGTGGCCAAGCTCGAGGGCCGCAACGAGGAACTGACCAGGGAACTGAACAGCATTCGTGAAGCGCAAGCCGGCTTGGAATCGCAACTTGAGAAAGAGAAGCGCCGGCAGCAAGAGATGCAGCGGCGCGAGGAACGCATCAAAGGTGTAGAGACCATGTTCACCCCGCAAGAGGCCGTGGTCACGCGCGAAAATGAGCGCCTGCGCATCCGGCTCATCGGCCTGCTCTTCCCCTCCGGCAAGTCCGTCATCCTGCCGGAATATTTCCCGTTGTTGACGAAGCTGCAGCGCGCCATCCGCGAAGTGCCGGATTCGTTCATCTCCGTTGAAGGCCACACGGATTCGCGCGGCGATGATGCCAACAATCAACGCATTTCGACCGAGCGCGCCATCGCGGTGCAGCAGTATCTCGTCGCCAATATGAATATTCCCGCGAATCGCATTCAGGCCGTGGGGTTTGGCGAGAACTTCCCCATTGCCACCAATGATTCGGAGGAAGGTCGCAGCCGCAACCGCCGCATCGAGGTGGTGCTGACGCTGCCGCAGTAACACTTCCACAAAATTTCGCTGACCAGGGCGATCACTGATGATCGCCCTTTTTTTATCCCTCCAACTTTTCCCCCAAAACCTCGCTGGCAGGTATCACGACTGTGTGAAATTTTCGGGACCCGTACCCTGAGCTTGTCGAAGGGTGCTGGCTTCGACAAGCTCAGCCAGCGACAAGCTCAGCCAGCGACAAGCCAGCCTTCGACAAGTAAGTCTTCGATGGAATGCAACGTCTTCACACAGGCTGTCTGCTGCACATTCCCAAAATTCGACAAAAGCATCTTGTTGCGCGGTGTTACGCAGGCGTTGGGCAAAGCCGGTAAATCTTCTCTCAGCAAAACTCTTAAGGAGCAGAGAGCCAAGCCTTCCAAACATGTGCTGTCAGGGTGGCCTAGCAATCCTATCAGGAGACTCATCTATGATTAAAATCAACGGTGGCCGCCTCGTTCGCCGGTTGGTGTTTACCGCCAGTGCGGTTGCGGCGTTGTTTGTTTTAAACAGCACCGCGCGTGCGCAAAACCTGGTGGTCGATCCTCTGGAGATTATCGCCAGCCAGGTTTTTTTTATTTCCGATTTTGACATTGCCGGCGGCGGCAATCCGGCGGAATTGTTCCGCTTTGGGATTCGCAATGTCAGCCAGACGCCCACGAACGCCACTATTGAAATGACTTTCCGTAAGGAAAACGGCCTTTCACCAATTGTCAATTCCGTCACCGAGCCTTTTCTCATGGCGCCGAGCGAACAGCCGCTGAGTGAACGGCGCATCACATATCGCGATTTTCGCGGCTTAGGTGAGAATCCGGATATCCGCGTCGCCAGTTTTCGCTACGATCCCAACGCGGTGGACAATGTCATTGACAACGTTTTGCGCACCGGGCGGCTGCCCAATGGCCGCTATTTTCTTGATGTCATTGTTCGAGATCTCACCAATTCTGGAGGGCCGGTGGAAATCTACAATGATTCCAGAGAATTGTTCATTTCGAGCCTGCCCTCGCTCGATCCCGTCTCGCCGGGCATGCCGGCCGAAGACCGGGATTGCCCGATCGTTTTTACCAATCTGCCGCAATTCAAATGGGATTCCGAAGCGGATGAGTTCATTCTGACCGTCTGTGAGCTGCTGCCCACCAATTCCGGCCCGGAAGACGTCATGCAAAATCCGCCGCGCTTGCGCATTCGCCTGAAACGGAATACCGATTTCTTCGGCTCGCCGGCGTTTCAATATCCCTCCGAAGGTTTGCCGTTGCAAGAGGGCAGAACTTATTACTGGCAAATTCACGCCATCGCCCAAACCCAAACCGGCCCGTTGGAGTTGCCGGGGCAAATTTGGTGCTTCCGCGTCAGTGCCTTCGGCGGCAGCGAGAACGAGTTGTTGTTGCAACAATTGCTCGCCTTGCTGCAAAGCCTGGGTTTGCAAGATGTCACCGCGCTGTTTGAAGCCGGCGGTCCGTTGGAAGGGCATTTACCCAACGGCACTGTCATTCTCGACGGCAAACGAATCGATCTCAATGATTTGATCACACAACTGCGCATGAGCGCGAAGAAATTGAATTCATTTTCGGTGGAGTGATTGCTCACAAAAATTGGCGCGGTCACGCATGCAAGAAGGCCAGCGGCGATTCCCAATTCACCTCTGCCTTTGTAATGGCAAACCGCCGGGATTGAACTACGCTACCGGCGCCTCAGCGGCCCACGAGGGGCCGGGACTACAAAATTTATGGATCGAGATATGAAATCGCTCATCACAATCGGCGCGTTGCTGGTCGCGCTTTTCGGAATATCGCATCACGGCCTGGCGCAACAAGCTAACGATGTTGCCGTGGTGCTCAAAACAAAAGGTAAAGTTGATGTCACCCGCGTGCAAAACCGGCCGGCAGAAATCGCCAAGCAGGGCACGCGTCTGCACAACGGCAATCTGCTGCATACCGGCGATGAATCGCTCGCCGCGCTGGTTTTCACGGATGACAAGTCGCTGCTCAAGGTTCGCTCCAATTCCAAAGTTGCCATCAAGGGCATGCGCCAGCAAAACAGCATTGTGAAAACGATTGCGATGGAATTCGGCCAGCTTTGGGCGAAAGTCACAAAGAGCGCGTCGCCGTTCCGGGTTCAGACGCCTTCAGGTGTGGCCGCGGTTAAGGGCACGAATTTTTATTGCATCACGGACGAAGCCGGCAAGATGATCATCATTTGTCTGGAAGGCGCGGTCGAGCTGGCCAACGCGCTGGGCAAAGTGCTGGTGAATGCCGGATATACCGGCACTTTGGAGAAAGATCAAGCGCCCACCGTGCGGCCCTCAACGCCGGATGAAATTCCGAGCTGGGGCGAGGATGACAGCACCGGCGGCAGCTTTGAAATCGAGTTTGAGGACGCCAGCGGGCAGAAGAAGAAGCTCAAGATTAATTATGATTAAGGGTTCATCTAAGAATAACTTCCCTCACACAAACGTAGCCCCCGCCCCTTGTGGGCGGATGATGGAACACTGAAATCTCGTGTCCCATCAATGCCCCACAAGGGGGCACGACTATGATGAACTCAGGAAGTAATTCTTAGACGCTCACTAAGCTTGGTAACGTTCAGCTACGGCCAAGCCGTGACGGAACGAAAATAAATTCTTGCTTGTGACGGCCAGAATTTATCCGGCTGCCGGGGTTGCATCCGTGACGACAGTTTTGCACCACCAAGTCTTTGAGGCGCTATGAAATTTTCTCTACGACTATTGGCATTTTTCGGGCTGATGTCTTGCGTCGGCGTGGGTTGGGCGTTCGAGCGCGGGGAAACGAATTCTTCCTCGTCAAAAAAAACGCCTGAGATCGATCATATTCCCATCACCTCAGCCGAGCAAGGCCGCGCCCTTCGCATTGACGCGCAAATCAATGCGCCCGGCCGTTCGCTGATTTACGTGCGCGTGTATTTCCGGCGGATGGGGGAGAGCAATTTTCGCTTTGTAGATATGCGCCCGGGCGTTAGCGGATACCTCGGCGAAATTCCGGGCCGCATTGTGCAGCCGCCGGGCCTGCAATATTTTTTACTCGCGTTGTTGAGCGATCAAAGCGTGATGAGTTATCCGGCCAGAAATCCTTACGGCCAGCCTTTCGACATTATCGTGGACGAGCCTAATGGCCAGCGCGGCAGCGGCGATCCCTTCAAGCCGGAGTCCATTCCGCCCAGGCGCGACGAGCCGCTGGGCCGGAGATCAACAAAAACAGATTCACTCACCAAGCCCGAACGCATTTCCCCGCAGATGCAGGAGAAGCTGCGCCAAATGGAAGCGCCCAAAGCCGGTGATTTTGAAAACACCCGAACAGGCGCGGCCTTCGCCGCCATGAGCCTGACAAATCCGATTTTGCCGCTCAGCCCGGAACCGCTGAGCGAGCTTCCTGCTGACGAAGGCGCGCTGATTCTGGCGTCATTTGCGCCGGAGGCGAACGTCGATTCGACTTCCGTGAGAGTGATGCTGGACGGTAAAGATGTGACCGCGCGCGCGCAAATTTCCTCGTTGCTGGCGACAGTGACGGTCAGCCAGCTCAAGGCCGGCAAGCATCAAGTGACGGTCGCCGCAAACGATCGCACGGGCAAGCGTCTGAATCCCAAAAGCTGGCAATTTCAAGTCGCGCGCAAAGCTGAAGCGGTCGAATTCAACGCGGAGGCACAGCAGAAACTCGCCAGCGGCGTGGCATTTGCCGAGTTGCGCCACGAAAATTTTGGCGGCACGACGCTCGACAACAACAATGTCGGCGGCAATTTGAGCGGGAAAACCGGGCCGTTGCAGTATGAAGCCACGGCATATTTCACTTCGTTGGAGGATAGAAATTTCCAGCCGCGCAATCGTTTCACACTGAGCGCCGGTACCGGCTTGCTGAACGTGACGCTGGGTGATGCCACGCCCTATTTCAATGATCTCGTTTTGTACGGCCGGCGCGTGCGCGGCTTGCAGGCGGGTTTGCACACCGGCATCATCAATGTTGATTTCATCACCGGTGAAACCATGCGCGGCATCGAGCCGATTCCGAACGGCTTGAGCGGCGCGTACCGCCAGACGATGTGGGGCATTCGTCCGAGCTTGGGCGGGCACTCATTTCAATTCGGATTGACGCTGCTGCGCGCGCGCGATGACACCACCTCCATCACGGCCAACCGCGCCACCGTTGCGCCGCGTGACAATCTCGTGGTCGGCGCGGATTTTCTCATGTCGGCGGATCGCCGGCGCATCGAATTCAAAGCCGCGGCGGCGCATTCGTTTATGACGAAAGACACGCGCATGCCCATCATCACGCAGTCGTATGTCGACAGCCTGTACACCGATGGCAGCGTGAAATTGCCGTTCGACCCCGCGGACTTTCAGGACTGGCTGATCATCAACGAAAGCACGACGCCGCTCGATCCGACCGGCAAAACGGCTTTGGCGTATCAACTCAGCTTGCGCTTCAACTATTTCAATCAATTCTTCACCTTCACGTTCAAGCAGATCGGCTCGGAATACAATTCCTTCGGCCATACCTATTTGCGCAACGATATTCGCGGCTTCAGTTTTTATGATCGCATCCGGCTGCTGCGCAATCGCGTCAATCTCAACTTCGGCCTGGAACGGTTTACCGATCATTTCGACAACAGCGACGGCAAACCCTCCACCGCGTTGAATGCCGTGCAATTTGGCGTGCTGATCAACTGGAACCGCAATTTTCCCACATTGAATTTCAATTTGCGCAATTATGATCGTGATAACGGCATCAAAGATTTGATCATTACCAATGCCAATATCCTCGGCATTCAGCCGGACACAACCGATCTACGCCAGGATAATCGCACGCGCGATTTTTCGTTTACGGTCAGCCAGGAGATGCAGGTCTTGAATTACAATCACACGGTTTCCCTCAGCCTGACGAATTCGGATCGCATCGATCGCTGGGCGAGCGCGCGCGTTGCGGGTTTTGGCGGCGGCGATGTAACCTCGGATCTGGTGTCGATCAACGTGCGCACGCGCTACAATTCGCCGTTGATGACGACGTTCAATCTCGCCTTCAACGACAACAATGTTGGCGGGCAGCAAAGCCAGTTCAATTTCAACATGTTCAGCGGCCGCGCGGATTATGAATTTCCCCGGCAGCAAATCCGCACCTTCTTTGGCATGCGTTTCGTCGGCGCTTCGGGACAAAGCGGCGTTACGGGCGCGCCCGTGGTGAATATCATCAAATACACGCAAACCGGCTTTCAACTTGGCGGATCGATTCTGGTCAAACAGCGTCACGAATTCATATTGGACCTGGCGTTGATCAAATACAGCGATAAAGGCGGCATCCAAGCCGGCCCGGTTTTCACGCCGCGCTCATCTTTCACCAACAGCATTGCGCGGGCACATTATGAATTCCGCTTTTGAGGCGATTTGACGTGAATCTGTCGCAAGCGCTGACCAACAAATGGATTTTAGGCAGCGCGATCAGCTTGTTCTCCGTGCTGCTCGCCTTCATTCTTGGCTTTACCACCGCATTCGAGAATCTCGAGCTTAAATCCTACGATCTTCGTTTTGACTTGCGCGGGCCGTCGCCCCCGGAGGGGATCGCTGCGCTCGATATCGTGATCGTCGATATCGACGATCAATCCTTTTTTGATTTGCCGAGCCGCTGGCCTTTTCCTCGCACCTACTATGCCAAGCTGGTCGATAATCTCACCCGCGCCGGTGCGCGCTTGATTCTGTTCGACATCATTTTTTCAGAGCCGACGCTTTCGAATCCCGCCGAAGATCAGGCGCTCGCCACAGCCTCGCGGCGCTCGGGCCGGGTCGTATTCGCGGGTAAAAAGGCTTTTGATCTCGCGTACGGCGGCACCCTCAACACCTACATCGTCAAGCCCATTAAGCCGCTCTTGCAAAGCGGGCCGTGGGGAATCGTGAATATCGAGGAGGATATTGACGGGTTTGTGCGGCGGTATTTGCTGTATGAAAACTGGGAGGGGGCGAGCTATTTGCCGTTGGCGTTGCATGCCTGGCGCCATCTCACACACGAAGAAGCCGCCTCGCCGGACAAGAAAAACGGCGTGGTGCAATTGCCCAGCCGCGCGGAATTGCCGCGCTTTACCAACAGCAGCTTTTTGATCAATTTTCGCGGACCGGCACGCACGTTTCCCACGTATTCGCTTTCCAGTGTGCTGGATGACCGTGATTTTCAGCTTGCGGTCGCCGAACTTGACACGAATTATTTTGACAATGTTTTCCTGCCCAACGAGGTTTTCAAAGACAAAATCGTTTTTGTCGGCGCCTCTGCCGAAGAATTGCAAGACGTCAAGTTTACGCCGTTTTATGGCGAGGGCGAGGGCCGGCGCAAACTGCCGGGCGTGGAGGTGCATGCGAACGCCCTGAGCACATTGCTTCTGGGTGATTCCATCAAACGCACGCCGTTTTGGGTTGATCTTCTGGTGCTGCTGCTGGCCGCTTTCGTCACGATGGTTCTCGTGCTGCAAACCCGCACACTGACCGGCCTGGTTTTGGTGGCGTTGGAGCTAATGATTCTGTTGGGCGTGGCGGTGTTCTTTTTCATCAAGCTGTTGACCTGGGCGCCGGTGATTGCCCCCACTCTGGCGATTGTGTTGAGCTATATCGGCAACAACGCCCAAATCATCATTGCCGAGCGCCGCGAGCGCTGGCGCACCAAACGCGTGTTTCAACAATACGTTTCCGAGAGCATCGTCAACAGCATTCTGGCCTCGGGCGCGATGCCGAAGTTCGGCGGCGAAAAGCGCCAGCTCACGGTGTTGTTCAGCGACATTCGCGGCTTCACCACGTATTGCGAAAAACACTCGCCCGAAACCGTGGTGCAACGCCTCAACGAATATCTCACCGAGATGACCGAAATCATCAAGCAGCGCCAGGGCACGCTCGACAAATACGTCGGCGACGAAATCATGGCGGTTTACGGCGCGCCCTATCATTATCCCAATCATGCCGAGAAAGCGTGTGAAACCGCGGTGGAAATGATCGACCGCCTGCGCGAGATGCAAAAGCGCTGGTCCGCAAATGCGCAGGATTATTTTCAAATCGGTGTCGGCATCAACACCGGGCACATGATCGTGGGGAACATGGGCTCGCAGCAATTGTTCGATTACACCGTCATCGGCGATGAAGTCAATCTCGGCGCGCGGCTGGAAGGCGCCAATAAAGAATATTGGACGTCGATCATCGTATCGGAATCGACCTACGAGCAGGTGAAAGAACGCGCGCATGTGCGCGAGCTTGATTTGGTGCGGGTGAAGGGCAAGAAGCGTCCGGTGAAAATTTTTGAATTGCGCAGCATGGAGCCACTGCCCGCAATCGAAGAAGACTTGATCATTCAAATTTATACCCAGGGCTTGGAGCTTTACAAACAGCGGGAATGGACGCGCGCCTTGCAGCAATTCAAGCGCGTGTTGCGTTATTTTCCCTCGGACGGCCCGTCGCGCGTTTATGTGACGCGCTGTTTCAATTTCATCGAGTCGCCGCCGCCGGAAAACTGGGACGGCGTTTATGAATTCAAAACAAAATGAGTTGTAATTGGCTTGAATCTTGCATTTTAGACCTTACAACCATCGCGTTGCGTTTGTCAGGCTTGACTTACATCACCATCGCAAGAGGATTTGCCGGCGCAACACTTGTGTCATAGTTTAAGCCTAACAAAAGCAGACGCCGTCACCTGAAATTGATCTGCGCGATCTCCGTTGTCACAAGGCCATTGCTGAACCGTCGCAAGCGTGAGGGAATTTTGATGCTCGAATGCGCCAGGCCTCTGCGACGCCGCAAGCCAATGTTTCAACACAAAACACGCGGACTTTTTTATCTCTGTCACGATTACGTGCAAGCACTAAGCTAGGATCTCAACCATGAACCATCGAACTCGCATCACCGCGACGCTGACTGTTTTATTGCTCTCGACTTTCGCCGCACGGGCGTTGGGACAAGAGGCGTTGGAGCCGGCGCCGCCGGATACTGTTGCGCCGCCGGAAATTTCCGGGCAGGAGTTTATGGATGGTTTCATGGCAGCGGTGCGCAGCGGCAACCAGGCGCAAGCCGAGCGCTTGGTCGCGCGCTTTCCTTTTCATGCTAATGTGCTGGCAAGCTATCTTTATAATCAAGGCACCCAAGCATACAAACTTGCAGATTACGAAAAAGCGCTCGATGCTTTGGAAAGTAGCGTCTATTTGTTCCGGCTGCAAAATAAAACCGAGGGCGAACAGGAATCCTTGCAGATGATTGCCGAGATTTATGAAAGCATGGGCGATCACCAGCTTGCGCTGGCCAATTTGCAGGAGGTGCTGGCGAAAGCGCGGGCACGAGGAGACGGCATCGGGATGGTGGGCATTCTCAACAAAATGGCTTCGATCTATCGCGAAGCCGGCAATCACGAACAAGCCTTTCGTTATCTCACCCAGGCGCAAACCATCGCGAAACAAGTCAGCAATGACTCGCTGCGCATTAGCCTGTTGAATAATTATGGCCAGATTTATTCCGATCTCGGCGATTATTCGAAAGCGCTGTCCGCTTACGAGGAAGCCTTGCAAATCGCGCGCGCAAAATTCGACAAGTCGAGCGAGGGCTGGGTGCTCAAAAACTTTGGGAGGGTTTACCAGGCCGGCCGGGATTACGCCCGTGCGCAGGAATATTATTTAAAAGCGTTGGCGCTATTGGAAGAGGCGCGCGATCAACCCGGCATGGGGCGCGTCTTGAATCAGCTTGGTGAGGTGCAGCAGCTTCTCGGCAACGACGCCAAGGCGTTGTCTTATTTTCATGATGCGTTGAATCTCATGATCGCGACGCGCGATCAATCCGGCGAAGGCACGACGCTCGCGCATTTGGGCGAGTTTTACCGCAGCCGCGGCAAATTCAACGACGCGCTGCTCTCCTTTGAAACTGCGCTTACGCTCAAGCGCAAAGCCCAGGATAAAGCCGGGCAGGCCGATTTGTGGAACCGGCTGGGCGAATTGTACAGCGATCAACAGGATTATCAAAAAGCGCTGCCCGCATTTGAAACGGCACTCAAAATCCGCCAGGGCATTCATGATCGCGCGGGTGAGGGCGTAACGTTGAATCGCCTGGGAGAAACATATCAACGGTTATCACAATACAAACAAGCGCTGAAATATTTTCGCGAGGCGTTGACGGCAACGCTGGAAGGCGGCGATCCGCGCCACATCAAGCTCGTTTCAAAAAATGCCGGGGCGATTTTCGCCGCCAACGGGTATTATAGCAAAGCCATCGGGCATTTTCAGCGCGCGCTGGAGATTTGCCGCGCTGATCGCGACTCGCTCGGCGCGAGCACGATGCTGTACCACATCGCAGAAACCTACCGCATTTCAGGTGATCTCACGAATGCCGGAACGAATTATCAAGAAGCGTTGCGCTTGTTGAAAACCATGTCGCTCACGCCCGCGGGACAAACGCTGCTCGGCGACCTCTATCGCCAGACCGGCGATTGGGCTAATGCCTTGAAGCAGCTTGAATCGGCTTACAAAATTTACGCGGCCGCGGCTGACACCGCAAATCTCGTCACGACATTGAATCAGCTTGGGTTGGCTTATCGCCGCGCCGGCGATTATCAAACCGCATCGGCAAAGCATCAAGCCGCGTTGGTTTTAGCGCAAAGCTTCAAGCTCAAGCCGCTGCAAGCCGCCACTTTGACTTATCTCGGCGAGATTAGCCGCAGCGGCCGCAATTATGATGAAGCGTTGCGCTATCAACAAGAAGCTTTAAAGATCTCCAGAGAATTGAACGATGCCGCCGGCGCGAGCCGGGCACTGCATCAACTTGGCGTCACCTTCGGACTGGCCGGCAAGACTGAGGAAGGCCTGCGCAGCCTCGATGAAGCCATGGCGCTCGCTAATGATATCGGCGACAAAGCCGGTGAAGCAGCAGCCATCGTCAATGCCGGTGAGATTCATAAACGCCTGGGCCAAAACCGCAAAGCGCTGGAATATTTTCGCAGCAGCCTGCGGCTGTACGAAGCGATGGGCGACAAAGCCGGTGAATGCGCCGTGTTGCACCATCTGGGTGAAATGTATATCGCCAATCAAGATTTTCAAACCGCGATGAAATATTTCAACTATGCCCTCAACGGCCGGCGGTTGGCAGGCGACAAATTGCGGGAAGGCGTTTCGCTCAAGCTTCTCGGCGACGTTCATCTTGCGATGAAAGATTATCGCGCTGCGCTCGGGCGCTATCAAGAAGCCTTGCGTTTGCTGGAAAAAAACGGCGAGTTAAACGACCTGGTCGCATTGTTCACCAGCATGGTCGAGACGTACACCCGGCTCGGCGATCAGGCGCAGGCGGATTTTTACAAAGAAGAATTGCTGAAAGCGTATCAAGATCTGGGCGATAAGAGCAGCCAGGCGGGCGCGCGCCAAGAAACCGGCGGCAAGCAGACGCAACACGGTTCTTATGCGGAAAGTGTGCGCCGGCATCAGCAATCACTGGCGTTGCAGCAACAATCCGGCAATCTCGCCGGCGAAATCGAATCATTGCATCACCTGGGCGAGTTGGCGCGGCGGGCGGGCAAATACCGCGAAGCGTTGACGCATTTTCAAAATGCGTTGCAACGCGCCGAGGAGTTGCGGCAGGAATCTGCAAAAGGCGCTTCACTGAATTATCTCGGCATGACGTTTTTATCGCTGGGTAATGGCGAGCGCGCCGAAACCTCGTTGCAACAAGCGCTCAAGCTTCATCAAGATCGCGGCAATGCTGCCGGCGCGGCTACAACGCTGGCCTATCTCGGCGCGTTGAACCGCAAAAGCGGCGCTTATGCGAAAGCCCGCGCGTATGTGCAAACGGCAATTGAAATTCAGCAAGAGTTGGAAGATCTTGCCGGTGAAGGCGAGATGCACCGTGCGCTTGCCGGCATTTACGCCGCCTCGGGCGATGATTTTCAAGCCGTCGCGAGCCTGCAAAACGCGTTGCAACTTCATCAAAAAGCCGGCAACAAAAACGGCGAGGCGGTGACGTATAAGCAGCTCGGCGTCGTTTGCCGCGCCGCTCAGGACTATGCGCAAGCCTTGCAACATTTCAAAAATAGTCTGCGCATGAGCCGAGGGCTGGGCGATCAAATTCTGGAGCAAGATCTTCTCGGCCAGATCGGTTACTTGTATGAATTGCAAGGCGAGAAAGCCTCGGCATTGTCGTGGTACAAACAGGCAATCGCGCTGCGCGAAGAACGCGTGCCGAGCCTGGTGATGGAGGCCGAAGATGCGCTTGCGCCGATGCCGCAGGTGAACGTTGACGATCGCATCGTGCCTTTGTTTTTTGAATTGCAGGATTACAATAATGCCTTTGCTTATCTCGAACGCGGCAAAATGCAGCCGCTGATCGAAGCGTTGTTCACCGGGCCGGTGAGCATCACGCTGGGCGTGGACGACGAGCTGCGCGAGACGGAGAGCAGCCTGATTACGCGCACGCTGCGCTTGCAGCAGGACTTGCGCGAGAACCTCAGCGAGTCGCGGCGGCAACTGTTGTTGCAGCAACAGCAAGAAACAGATCACCAATGGAAGCTGTTGCGCCGCCGGCTGGTGCTGGCCAATCCCGCCTACGCCGATTTGAAATTCCCCCAGCCGCTGCAAATCCAGCAGGTGCAAAACGACATTTTGCGCGACGATGAAGTGTTGTTGGAATATTTCTGGGGCGAGCAGGCGCTGTACAGTTTTATTATCGGCAAGAAGAAATTTTATCCGTACCTGGTCAAGATCAATATGGCCAATCTGGAGGATAAGATTTCCCGGCTGCTAGGGGCATTGGCGGCAGGTGAGAAGGCGCCGTTTGATCAAGCGCTGGCGCACCAACTTTATCAGATTCTCATTGCACCGCTGGAATCGCGCATCGCCGCGGCAAATCAAAATCAAGCGCTGGCGGCGCTGATCGTTGTGCCGGACGGCATCTTGCATTATCTGCCTTTTGATATTTTGGTCACGCAAGCAACTCCCGGCGCAAGCCAAACCGGGTATTTGCTGGAACACTATCCGCTGGCGTATGCGCCGGCAGCGGCAATGCTGCACACGATCAGCAAACGCGGGGCTTCGAATTACGCCGCCGAGCTGCTAACCCTGGCGCCCTTTGCTGCGCGGGCGTCGGACAGAACCGTGCGCTTCGCCGGCAATGAAACCGCCTCACAAAACGCGCAGCCTTTTTTGCCCTACTCAGCGCAAGAAATCAAGCTGGTCAGCGATCACTATAAACAAACGCACACGAAACTCAACGGCGAAGCGACTAAAACCTTTTTCAAGAATTATGCGCCGGGCAATCGCTACATTCACTTGGCAACCGTTGCCCATTTAGACGCGCAAGATCCGATGAATTCGGGTTTGCTGTTCAATGACGGCGTCTTGCCCGCAGCGGATATTTTCAATATGAGTATCAATACGGACCTGACTGTGTTGAGCGCGAGCCAAACGAGCATGGACTCACGCGCGGGCGGCGCGGAATTGCTGGGGCTTGCCAGCGCATTTTTTTATGCTGGCACGCGCACGCTTGTGCTCAGCCTCTGGCGTCCCGCTGAGCGCGCCACTGCGGAGTTGATGAATCAGTTTTATGCCAACCTGGCGCGCGGCCGGACCAAGGCCGAAGCTCTGCGCGCGGCCAAGCTTGCGCAGGTACAGAGCAAAGCCGTGCAACATCCCTCCAATTGGGCGCCGTTTGTGCTGTTCGGCGCGCGTTGATACCTCCCACCGCATGCGGCTTGTTTCACATAAACGTCACAAAATCTTGCAACGCTTTTTTGCTGACCGCCGGAACGACGGCCTCGGGCGCAGGATAACCTACGACCAGAATCAAATACGCGCGCTCGTTTTGCGGGCGGCCGAGAATCTCATTCAAAAAGCCCATGGGACTGGGCGTGTGCGTGAGTGAAACCAGGCCGGCATGATGAATCGCCGTGATGAGCATGCCCGTGGCAATGCCGACGGACTCCGTCACGTAGTAGTTCTTGACCTTGCGGCCGCCCGCCAGGGCGCCAAAACTTTGCGCAAAAATAGCGATGAGATAGGGCGCGCTTTCCAAATAAGGTTTATGCTCGTCCGTACCCAGCGGCGCAAGCGCTTCGAGCCATTCTTGCGGCGCGCGGCCATGATAAAATTCCTGTTCCTCTTTCTCCGCGGCTGCGCGAATCCGGCGTTTCACCTCCGCATCACTGACCACGACAAAATGCCACGGCTGCATATTTGCGCCGCTGGGCGCGCTGCCCGCCGCCAATAAACAATCAGCGATAATCTCCCGCGGCACCGGCCGGCTTGAAAAATGACGCACCGTGCGCCGGCGTTGCATCATTTCGCGAAAAGCAGCCGCGCGGGTCAGCATCTCGTCAAGCGGAAATTCTTGATAGGAAGCAAGCGGCAGAAATTGTGGAGAAGGCATATTCAACTCTCCGACGTTTGTGAACGATTACCGGCAACGAGTCGATCAAAGCGCAGCAGGGCGCGTTTAAAAAGATCATCGCAAATCTCCGGCAGCAGCGGGCCGTGCCACTGCGGAACGCCCTTGCCCTCCGCGTAGTAAGGCGGCAGACAGGCAAGCGCTTTGCCGGCGCCGCCCGCGCTGTCTTGTGCGCCAAAGACTATTCGCCCGACGCCGTGCAACAACAGCGTGCCCATGCACATCATGCAGGGTTCGAGCGTGGTATAACACGTCATGTCGCGGCTGCGCGGCCACAGCGCAATCGCGACGCGCTGCAACGCTTCTGTTTCGGCATGACGGCCGGGGTGATAGTGCGGCGTGAGCATGGCATTGCCGGCTTCGGCAATCACTTCGCCGTCGAGTGTGATGAGCGCGCCGATCGGCAAATTGCCTTGTTGTTCGGCCTGCAAGGCAAGTTCGACGGCGCGGTGCAGAAACTTCAAATCATCGGACATGCACGCCTCCATATCATAGAATCAGTTTCAGCTTGGGCCCGGTAAAGACAAAACCTTGTCGCTCGTAGAATCGCCGGGTGCGCTGCCAGCGTTCCGCTTCCGGCGCGGTGACATCGATGCGCCTCCAGCCTTTTTGCATGCCGAAGGCTTTCATGGCCGCGATAAGTTGGCCGCCCACGCCGGCGGAACGATATTCCGGCGCGACATACATTTCATCGATCACGCCGTAATTGCCGTTGGCGTAAATGGCAAATGTCTCGTTTAGTGTGAGCATGCCCAAAATTTCTCCAGCAGTATTTTTGGCAACGAAGATGTGAAAATGATCGCCTCGCTCGCGCCAGGCGCGCAACACCCCTTCTTCATCCAAGATGCCCAGTTCCTCGCCTTCTTCGCCCAGCTCCGTGAGCAAGCGCATCACCCAATCGAAAACAAGGGGCGCGTCGTTGATCGTCAGCCGGTCGATAACCACTTGCATGCGATCTTCCTTTAAAAATGCAACGGATCTTGACTCTGCATTCGAAAAGCCAATCATCTCAGCGCGCTTGATCAAAAAACAAAAGAAAATCTGTTGATACTGGCGTAGCGCCGAGCTGGCGCAGCATCGTTGCCACCTGTCCGCGATGATAGGTGGAATGATTCACCACATGCTGCAGCATGCGAGCCAGAGGATACCTCCAGTTTTGGCCTTTGAAATTGATATACGAAATCTCTTGTTCCAGAGCCGCCTCTGTCAGGTGATTGATGAAATTCATTTGCTCGCGCATCAGCTCCGTCCATCTGGCGCGCAGCGCCGCAAAATCGGCAAATTCCGAGGGCGCAAGCAACGCGCCGGGCGATATTCCCTTCCAGCGTTGCAGCCAAACCCACTCAGCGCCCATCATGTGAACGAGCGTATCGCGCACCGAAGGAAAGCTGTTGGACAAATTCCGGGTGAATTGTTCGTCATGCAATTTTGCGGCGGCAGTGAGAACACAATCATTTGCCCAACGATTGTATTCGAAGAGCGTGACAAAATCTTTACAGGTCATGGTTTTCCTCTTAAGAGTGTTGGGAGTGAATCATCAAAAATGAGGAACACATGCGGTCGTGCTGCGGCAGACTTAAAGATGCCTGCGCGGCGGTACAAGCACATTTGCCAGCAACAGGCCGGTGACCAGCGCAACGGCAATGAGAGCCACACTGAACGCCGTGGTCACACCGGAAATGACATCTTTCTCAATGAATTTTGACAGACTGCCGAAGCCAATACTTCCCGGCACGAGCATCATCAGCGCCGGCACGGTGGTGATTGCCGCCGGGCGATCCAATATGCGTGCATAAAGATTGCCGGCCGTGCCGGTCAAGATCGCGCCCAGGCAAACTCCCAGTTCCGGGCCCAATAAATGCGCGCCGGCGCGCGCGCCAATGAAACTGAGCAAACATGCCAGCATGATCCAGCCGGTATCGCGCAGCCGGGCATTGAACAACACGGTGAAATTGAGCGGCGCAATCAGCAGCGCCAGCCCAAGCGTCCAGGCCGGCAGCGGCTCGGGTGCCGTCGTGAATGAAACCGGCGGCAGCAACCGGTTGATTTGTGAGCCCAGCGCCACGCCGAAACCGAGTTGCATGAAAACCAAGGCGGCGCCCATCAAGCGGGAGGTGCCGGAAACAAGATTGCGCGTCGCCAATTCGCGCATGGCCACCGTCAAGGTCAAGCCCGGCAATAACACGATGAGGCTCGCTAATGTGGTGAGATAAATTGAAAAGGGCGCAAAAAACTGCGCGGCAATCACCACCAATGCCGACGCGATGATCGCGGCAGTTGGCTCGAAAATTTTGCTGGCTTCTGATGATCGTCCCATAAAAACGGCCAACGCGCCGATTAAAAATCCGATGATCGTGGTCGCCAGGATTTCACGCCAGCCGCCGCCCAGAAATCTTGCCGCCGAGCCGGAAGCGAGCGCAAAACAAATTGTGCTCACGACCGGGCTGAAGCGCGCAGGCGCAGCAACGATTTGATCGATCTCCTGAGTGCCCTCGGCGATGCTGACCTGACCTTGAATCACCTGGCGCACCAAGTCATTGAGCAACGCCTGCTTCGCCAGATTCACTTCCGTTGATTCGATGCGAATGAGGCTGGTGCGATGCTCTTCCGGCAAACCGAATGAGGCAAAGATGCCGGTGGGTGTCGCGAAAAAATTGCCGCTGATGCCGAAACGCTGCGCCACCAGATTCATGTCTTGTTCGAGGCGATGCGCGGGCACGCCGTAGCGGTGCAGCGCCTGCCCGAGCTTGACCATGAAAACGATGCGAGGGTCGCGAGTGGCAAGATCATCGGGGACTGCCAATTGCGTCGTGGCGTGTCGTACAAGCTCCATTTGGATTTTCAGTGATTAATTTTTCGCAATTCGAATTATCCTGGAAGGAGTGACATGTAGCTTTCATTGAATTGGCGCGGATTATATCGTGATAACCCAACATGTTACTCCTATCGGAGTTTTTAGAAACCGCGGGTGAGCTTCACTATAAACATTTCACTCCTTCGGAGTTGGCCGCAAGCCTTCTTGCAAAATTTTTTTGTGCAGCACCCGATGGGGAGATTAACGTTATGATCACGCCCGCGCTCATCGCGGCATCGGGCAATCTTGGCGCAAAATTCAGGTACAAGATCATCTCGAGAAGACACCACATCACATGCGTCTGCAAACTCAAATTAACGGGTCTTTGCTAAGCAATATCAAACTTTTCGAGGCGATAGCGGAACGTGTCGCGGCTCAAGCCCAACAGAGTCGCAGCCCGGGTTTTGTTGCCATGCGCGCGTTCCAGGGCTTGTTGCAGTAGTGATTTTTCCAACTCTTCAAGCTCAAGGCCCTGTTCCGGCAGAAGAAATGACGGTGATGGTGGTTGTCCGGCGAGGGTTTCGGGAAGAGCCAAATCCGAAGCTTTGAGGCTCGAGGTTTCACAAAAAATCATGGCGCGCTCGATGAGATTGCGCAGCTCGCGCACGTTGCCCGGCCAATCGTATTGGCGCAGGAGGCGCCGGGCGCTTTCCTCCAGGCCGGTGACATTTTTTTTGAATTCGAGACGGTACATCTCGATAAATTGTTCCGCCAGCAAAATGATGTCGTCTCCCAATTCCCGCAACGGCGGCAGCGTGAGACTCACCACGTTGAGGCGGTAGTAAAGATCCTCCCGGAATTTTTTTTCGGCAATGGCCGTCTTCAAATCGCGATTGGTCGCCGCCAGGCAGCGCATGTGAACCTGTTGTTCCTGATTGCTGCCCAGGCGGCGGAATTTGCGGGTTTCGATCACGTGCAGCAGCTTGGCCTGCAAATTGGGGGTCAATTCGCCGATTTCATCCAAAAACAGTGTGCCGCCTTCGGCCTCCTCAATCAATCCTTTTTTGGCTTTCAAGGCATTGGTGAACGCGCCTTTTTCATAACCGAATAACTCCGCTTCCAAGAGGTTCTCCGGCAAGGCGGCGCAATTGAGTTCAATGTACGGCATCTGTCCGTCAAAGGTCAAATAATGAATCAGGCGTGCCACGTGGCTTTTGCCGGTGCCGCTTTCGCCTTG
>SZPB01000073.1 GCA_030263535.1 Cytophagia bacterium CHB2 | reverse complement strand
TGTGCGGAAACGGAGAAGATACGGCTTCCAGACCCCGCAGGTGGGGGAATTATCCTGACCCAGGTGGGGGAATTAAGTTGACCCTGGGTGGGGGAATTAAGTTGACCCTGGGTGGGGGAATTATCCTGGCCCTAAGGCAAGAAGGTGGGGGAATTGTCGTGGCCACCGACCTCACGCCGCCCTGGTGTATCGAGCGCATAGAATTTTCGCAAAGCGCTTCAGGTCAACGGCAACTTCACCTCTATCTCACCTTTCCCAAAGGTGCCAAATTCAAGGATGAGGCCGGCGTGGAATGTGCGGTTTATGATACCCAGCCGCGCACGTGGCAACATCTAAGCTTTTTCCAATATCCTTGTTTCCTGCACGCTCGTGTGCCTCGCATTACCACAAGTGCAGGAAAGGTGAAACAAGTTCCGGTCGCCTGGGCGCGTGAGGGCAGCGGCGTTACTCTACTCTTCGAAGCGTTTGCCATGTGTTTGATTGAAAATGAAATGCCCATCAACAAGGCGGCCACCATTTTGGGTGTTTATCCCAACCGGCTGTGGACGATTTTCAATTACTGGATTGAACATGCCTTCGAGCGAGATGATCAAACCCATGTGACGAACATTGGCATTGATGAAACCTCCAGCAAGAAAGGCCATGACGATGTGACGCTCGCGGCGGATTTGGATGCGCGCCGGGTGCTCTTCGCCACGCCTGGCAAGGATGAAGCGACCATTGATCGCCTACAAAATCACCTTCGAAGCAAGGGTGTGCCGCCAGAACAGATTGCGCATGTCAGCATCGATATGTCACCGGCTTTTATCGCCGGCGTGACTCACAACTTCGCAAACCCCCAAATCGTTTTTGACCGTTTTCATATCGTGAAGTTGCTCAATGAGGCGATGGACGAAGTTCGCAAAGCCGAGCGGCGAGAACATCAAGAGCTGAAAGGCCATAAATATACCTTCCTGAAAAAGGCGGACAACCTCTCCGTTAAACAACTAGCGGCATTGGCCGAGTTGATCACGCTTTATCCTACGCTGGGTAAAGCGTATCGCCTCAAAGAACTCTTTCATGACTTCTGGGACTTCGATGACAAAGAACAAGGTCTGGCCTTTCTATTCTACTGGTGTGCGGAGGTTGAAACCTCCGGCATTGCAGCCTTCAAAAAGTTCGTTAAAACTCTCAAGAGCCATTGGAGTGGAATCATCAACTATATCGAAGCGAAATTCGCTAATGGTGTTCTGGAGGGCATCAATAGCAAAATTCAGTTAGCCAAACGACGCGCCCGCGGTTATCGCAATATTGAGAACTTCATCAATATGATCTACTTCATCGCAGGCAAACTCAAATTCAACTACCCAGCTTTTCAACATAGAGCCAAAAAAGTTAGGTGGGCTCACTCCGGGGTACCTTCTTTCCGACTAGATGGTACCGCCATTCGGGGTGTATTTCGCGTCTAACTCCACCCATGGATGTGGGCGACTACACAATAACTTCAACGTATGCCCGTAAAACTTCCGCGACACTCCATGCCTGAGCTAGGCACCCACGCGGCGTGTGCGGGAACTCGCCGTCGAAAATCTCTGAAATCGTTCCCAAACCGGCCTGATTGAGATGCGGCTTGAGATTTTCCATGAGTCTTCGTGCGCGCGGCTTACCGGCTTTGCCTTCCACGGATAGAATTGCACTTACTAGCGGCCCGAGCAGCCAGCTCCAAACCGTGCCTTGATGATAGGCACTGTCGCGCGACCATTGATCGCTGCCGTAATGAGCGCGATAACTGGGATCATCCGACGCCAGACTGCGCAAGCCTACCGGCGTGTAGAGTTTTTCTTCGACAATTTTGAGAACCTGCTTGGCTTTTTCGCCTTCAAGCAGAGCAAACGGCAAGCTCAACGCGAAGATTTGGTTCGGTCGTAAATCAGAATTGTAATAATCGCCGTCGATGTAGTCGTAAAGATAGCCGCCTGCTTCATTCCAAAAGGCTTCAACAAATTTCTCCTTCACCTGTGATGCCTTTTGCGCAAAACACTTCCCTTCCTTTATATCGCCAAAGCGCTGCGACAACTCTGCAATAATCATGAGAGCGTTGTACCACAGCGTGTTGATTTCAACGGCCTTGCCTTGGCGTGGCGTCACCACCCAGTCACCGATCTTGGCGTCCATCCAAGTGAGTTGCACACCCGACTCACCGGCATACAACAAACCGTCGGCCTCGACGTGAATGTTGTAGCGCGTTCCGCGTTCATGCCATGAGAGAATATCACGCAGAATCGGCAACAGCTCATCGCGCACGAAACTCTCGTCACCGGTCGCGTACAGATATTTGTAAATGGCGATGAAAAACCACAGTGTCGCATCCACGGTATTGTATTCCGGTTGCTCGCCCGCATCGGGAAAACGATTCGGCAGCATGCCTTGGCTCGTGCTCTGTGCAAAGGCGCGCAAAATTTTTTTCGCATCTTCAAAACGGCCAGTGATGAGACAAATGCCCGGCAACGCAATCATGGTATCACGGCCCCAATCGGAAAACCAATGATACCCGGCAATGAGCGTGCGTAAATTCTCGCCACGCCTGACTACGAATTGATCCGCGGCGAGTGTTAGCATTTTGGAAAACTCGTCTTTGCTTGATGGCCCTTCACAAAGTTGCTCGCGACGGCGTTTCTCCGCCGCGAATAATTGGAAGGCATCGCGGCGCACGGGATTCTCGGTTGAGATAATAACGCCAAGCTTGTCACCACCTTTGAGTTCAAGCTTAAACTGGCCGTGCGTGAAAAGATCTTCGCGATAATCCAAGCCGCGATACTGCTCCATGACGTATTCAAAGTTACGATACCAATCCGGCTGCGCTTCAAAGGTAGCGCCAGGTATTGCAATGAACAACTCGGGTACGCCCTCATAAGGTTGTACGCGAAAGAAGCCTTCGCTAAAGTCTGCTTCACGCCGAATAGCGCCATTGGCGTGCGCCATGCTGTGATAATCACGATAGGCAATGAACGGCCGTAACTCGAACGAGAATGCCGAGGATGCGGTCAAAATCTCATACAAAACGAGCGTCGTATTTTCACCGTTGACGGCAGCGATAGTTTTGCGCAGTCGCACGCCGCCAGCTTCATATTCAAAAACCGGAAACAAATCCTTCTCGAAGGAACGCAGATATTCAAAACCACGCGGATGTACAGCGCCGGGGTAGCGGTTGCTTCCCAACTCGTAATGTTGTCCGGCGATCACGAGGTCTTCATCGAGTTTGGATAGCAGCACCTTGCGCCCCACCGGTGGATGCGTTGCCGCGACGAGCAAGCCGTGATAGCGCCGCGTGTGCGCGCCGGCGACGGTTGAGCTTGCCCAGCCGCCGAGGCCGTTCGTTTCGAGCCATTCGCGGCTGATCGCCTCGTCAAAATTTGTGGTGAGAGGTTCATCAAAAGAGATGGGCATGTTGAGGTTCCTTTTACGCCATTGCGAATCGCGCTGCGCTATGGCTGGTTTTCGTCTTTTTGAAGATTCGTGGCCGAGGGGATTTTTTTTGTAAAAGCTGTGCCACTGCAAGCGTAAGGTTTTCACTATCGTGAAACTTGTAGACAAACTGATCCGCCATCCATGAGCGAAAGTCCTGCAACGGTGCTGCCGTGCTGGTTTGGAACAGGATTTTGATGCCTTTCCAATGGTCGGCAAAAGCGACCAGCTCGTTGAGATTTTGGTGATCGAGATCAATAATCATGAGATCGACGGCAACGTCGTGAAGCAATACGACGATGTCATTGAGATGGCTCGCGGACCAGACCTTGTGGCCCTGCCGTTGCAGCCGCGCTCGCAGCAAATGTCTCCGGCTGGGGTCGGATTCATTGAGCAGAATAGTGGCCATGATCTTCCTCTTTTTTAGCTCGTTACCTGCATGGATTTGTTCATGATTTGGTCGCTTGCACGGTTCAATCCTTACAGGCGCCGTTGTTTGATGCGGCCTTTTGACGGCCTAAAACAAAAATCCCACCATAAGCAAAGCCCGTTTTCTGGGCGATTTTTACGATGGGATTTTGCATCACGTCTGCGATTGTGATAATCTCACATCGCACGTGCAGAAACGGTTGCCGCAAATGCGTCGGCGCTTCAACGCGCTACCCTACAACAACGGCTGTCATTTTGCCTTCATTCCGGCGCAGAGCTGTTGAGCATGCGTTTGAAACGCTCGCGCGTTGCTGAGGGGAGGGAAGGATTCGCGGAGGGATTCATTTCCTCAATTTGCCCTGCCTGCTGGTGCGCCATTTCTCGCATGAGCTGCAGTTGCTGAAAATATCGTAAACACAAACTACACGTCATAAAGTGCAGTTTCATCTGGATTCGCTGTTTAAGCGGCAGCCTTCGATCCATAGCATCTGAGGCCATACGTGTCACTTCCTTGCAAGTGGGCAGCTTATGCGCCAGCCAGATTTTAAATCTCATTTTTAAAGTCATAAAAACTCGTCGCTGATAAAATTTATTGATCCGCCCTTGCGGTTGCCTCAGCTCGAAGTGATGTCGTCAAGTGTTATTGGCAAGTATCAGAATCGAGATCAGCCGGTCACCGATTTGTCGACCCAAAATAAGAAAACTTACACGGAATGGAAGAAGAATTTTCACCCCCGAAATAAAGGATCGGCTTCCTGAATCAGTGCGAAAATAAACAGATAACCCCACCGTCCGCCACGGACAAATGGGGTCTTGTGTTCTATTTACGAATTTAAACGTCTCTACTTGAATTATAACTCTGCGACCTCACAGAATACTTTAATAGCGCCCGTGGCCGTGGTTAGTTGGTTCAACAGGTCCTGATAATTTTCCAAGCCTTTGACCGGATGTGTGAGCAGGCGCTTGAGCCAGCCGCGGTACTCCGCTTCGGCATGAGCCATGTCCTTCACGCCCATTTCAAAGTATTCGCGATTCGCGTTGACCGTGCCGACGGTGACTTTGTTGCCCAGCACGTATTCGAGATTAATTTTGTCCGCCGGCACTTCGATCATCTTGTTGGCACCAGTGATACTGGAAAGCACCAGTACGCCGTTTTTGCCGAGCGCTTGCATGCTCTCAAACACTACCGAAGAGGCGCCGGTCGCCTCAAAGATGAGGTCGAACGGGCCGTACTTTTTTGCACTTTCAACAATCGGCAAATCCACCGTCGTCTCGTAACGCGCGCCAATCGCTTCGAGCAGATCGGAGTTGAGATAAGGCTTGGGCGTGCGGCCAAGTGTCACGACTTCGAGTCCGCGCAAGCGCAAGGCGAGTGTTGCCAACAACCCGACGGTACCCGCACCCATTACTGCTGCTTTGCGCGGACGCCACACTCGCAAGCGGCGTTGAATTTCATACGCCTGCGCGATGCCTTTTTCCACCACCGTCGTCGGTTCGAGTAAAACGCCAACTTCCTTCAGGCCGCGCGGAAATTTGACGATATATTCCGGATCATCGACGTAATACTCGGCGAGAAAACCGTGGCGCAGATTGATTCCGCGCTCGTAATACATATCGTCGGTGGTCATGTCGTAGGTGCCGATTTGATCATAAATCGAATGGCCAGGACGACGAACAGTGGCCACAACAAAATCGCCCACTTTCAATTCTGTTACGTTTGGGCCAACCTCTTCAACAATGCCAAAAGACTCATGGCCGGTGATGAGATAATCATAGCCCTCCGGCGCGGCGCCGTATTCGGCTGCATTGATTTCTTTGTCTGTGCCGTCCACACCGACGCGCAGCACTTTCACCAGCACGCCACGGCCATTCGGTACATCAGATACTTTTGGTTTCGGCACCTCACGCAGGTGCATGGAATTGGGTTTTCCCGGAAGGACTGCAATGGCTTTCATTTTTTTCTCCGTCAGTTCCAAACTTGAGTTGCAGGGCAGTTGGGTTTCGTTGGTTAGTCGTATTTTATCCGACAACCTTACAACGAAGGCAATCAGCCTTGCCAACTCTTTATTCATTTCTCCATTGCTCGGGGCTGCAGCAGCTTCGCCACCAAGCCCGTCCACCCGGTTTGATGCGAAGCCCCTACCCCGCGGCCGTTGTCGCCATGAAAGTATTCGTGGAACAGCACGTAATCGCGGAAGTGCGGGTCGTTCTGAATCTTCTCATGATAATTGAGCACCGGACGCCGGCCGGTTTCATCCCGCAAAAAGATGCGCGTCAAGCGGTGAGACAGCTCGTTGGCCACTTCGTTGATCGTGAGGAAGCGGCCGGAGCCGGTCGGGCACTCGACTTTGAAATCATCGCCGTAGTAATGATGAAACTTCTGCAGTGACTCTATGATGAGATAATTCACCGGCATCCAGATCGGGCCGCGCCAGTTCGAGTTGCCGCCGAACAAGCCAGAATCGGATTCCGCCGGCTGATACTTCACCGTGAACGCATTGCCATTGGCCTGAAAAACGTAAGGGTGATCCTCGTGAAACCGTGACAAGGCCCGCACGCCGTAATCCGCCAGGAACTCGGTCTCGTCCAGCATGCGCTTGAGCAGGCGCTTCATGCGATGGCCGCGCAGCAACGAAAGCAAGCGCCGCTCGCCCGGTCCCGGCTCATGCCAGCGCGACACCAGACTCGCCAAATCGGGACGGTAATTGAGAAACCATTCCAGGCGTTGCTTGAACTCGGGCACTCGGTCGAGCAGCTCCGGCTCCAGCGTTTCCACGGCAAACAGGGGGATCAAACCCACCATCGAGCGGACTTTCAGCGGTACATGGGCATCGTTGGGCAAATGCAGCACATCGTAGAAGAACTCATCTTCCTGATCCCACAAGTCGGTGCCATCGCCGCCGATGTTCGCCATGGCGCCGGCGATGTAGAGAAAATGCTCGAAGAATTTGGTCGCCATGTCTTCGTAGACGTGATTGTGCTGCGCCAACTCCAGCGCAATGCGCATCATGTTGAGCGAATACATCGCCATCCAGCTCGTGCCATCCGCTTGCTCGAGGTGGCCGCCGGTGGGCAGCATGGCGCTGCGGTCGAACACGCCGATGTTATCCAGGCCAAGAAAACCGCCTTGAAATATGTTGTGGCCTTCCGCGTCCTTGCGATTCACCCACCAGGTGAAATTGAGCAGCAGTTTTTGAAAAACACGTTCGAGAAACGCGAGATCGCCCTTGCCGCCGTTGCGCTTGCGGTCGATCTGAAAGACACGCCACGTTGCCCAGGCATGCACCGGCGGATTGACGTCACCAAATGCCCATTCATACGCCGGCAGTTGACCGTTGGGATGCATGTACCACTCGCGCGTCAGCAGCACCAACTGCTCCTTGGCGAAATCCGCGTCGATCATCGCCAGCGGAATGCAGTGGAACGCCAGATCCCAAGCCGCGTACCACGGATACTCCCACTTGTCCGGCATCGAAATAATATCGGCATTGTTGAGATGCAGCCATTCGTGATTGCGGCCGTGCTTGCGGCCTTCCGGCGGCGGCGGTTGTCCCGGATCACCGTTCAACCATCGCGGAATGTCGAAATAATAAAACTGCTTCGACCACAACATGCCGGCAAACGCCTGGCGCTGCACGTCTTTGGCGTCTGCTTCTTTGATGGGCGCCTGAATCTCCGCGTAAAACTCGTCGGCTTCTTTCTGGCGTTGGGCAAAGGTCTGATCAAAATCAGCAAACGCCTGGTCCGCCATGATCGCGACGTTGCTCAAACGCAGGCGCAGCGTTGCTGATTTGCCGGCGGGAATTTCGCGGCGATAATGCGCCGCCGCCTTTGTGCCGATTTGCGCCGGATTCACCGCCGCCAGGTTGCCATGCACGACGTACTCGTTGATGCCATCTTTAAAATAGCCGCGGCCTTCGACGTTATACAAGCGCTTGACATTCGTCTCATTTTCACAGAACAAGAATCTCGGGTCCCCTTCGCACAGCAGCCACCTCTTGCCGAGATCGGTTTGATTGATTTCAATGCCGCCGCGCGCGGTGACGCCCATGCTCGGCTTGTGGCCGTTCACACCCCACGCCCAGGTGTTGCGCAGCCACACCGTCGGCAGCAGATGCAGTGTTGCTGCTTCCGGTCCGCGATTATGCGCCGTGATCCGAATCAAAATATCATCCGGCGCGGCTTTGGCGTATTCGATGAATACGTCGAAATAGCGATCGTCATTGAAAATGCCGGTATCGATCAATTCAAACTCCGGCGCGCCCTTGCCGCGGCGGCGGTTTTCTTCGACCAGCCAGCCGTAGGGAAACTCGGCGTGTGGATATTTGTACAGCATCTTCATGTACGAATGCGTCGGCGTGCTGTCGAGATAGTAGTAATACTCCTTCACGTCCTCGCCGTGGTTGCCCTCGTTGCCGGTGAGACCGAAAAGGCGCTCTTTTAGAATCGGATCGCGACCGTTCCACAAGGCCAGTGCAAAGCACAACAATAATTGGCGCTCATCACAAATGCCGGCAAGGCCTTCTTCACCCCAGCGAAACGCCTTGCTGCGCGCCGCATCGTGCGAGACAAACTCCCACGCGTTGCCATACGGGCTGTAATCTTCGCGCACCGTGCCCCATTGCCGTTCGGTGACATACGGCCCCCACTTCTTCCACGCGGCTTTTTGCGAGCGGGCTTCGGCGAGACGTTTTTTCTCCGCGTTCATAGAGTCTCCATCACTTGAAAAGGGTTCCTATAACTTCCTGGCCGTTGTATCAAAGCCCGAAGGCTTCGTGCGACTCGAAATATCATGAACCTCAACCCAGCCGAGGTTGGAACATTCTGGGACGGGCACCAAACAAATTATCTCTCCACCAGGCGCAGCGCGTGACCGTCGGGATCACGCACAAGGCCGCCCTTCCGGAAGCCCAACTCAGCGGCAGGCATCGTCACGGTCGCAGCCGGCGAGACGAAGCGTGCGCCGCTCTGGCGCAGGCGCTGCAGCATGGCGTCGGCATTCGCGACCACCAGCGTCGTCTGCCAATGAATCAAATCGTTGGCGCGAATGTCCAATGGAGTAGGGCGGCCGTCACGTGGGGCAAGATATTCGAGAAACTCAATGCCCGGTCCGGTCGCGGCGCGCAGGCCGCTGATGCGCAAACGCGCGCCAAACACGTTGTTGAGATGTTCCTGCTCGGTACCGTAATTCTCGCTCTCGCCCGCCACTTTCAAACCCAATAAATCGCAATAAAATTTCAAACTCTCTTCCGTGTTGGAAACGACGATGGCCGTGTGATCGATTCCGAGAAATAATTCGTTTTTGCCATTTGCGCCTTGCCCCTTGCTTTGCCACTTGGGATCGCCCTTTCCTACTGGAAAGTAGATGATCTCGAGATGATGGCCATCGGGATCGCGAAAATAAAACGCCCGAATGCCGGCGGCGGCTTGGTTCCAATCCGGAATGCGCTGGGGGCCGGTGGAAGCATGCTGCACGTTGTGCCGCCGCAGATGCGCATAGGCCTTGTCCATGTCGCTCACGACGATGGCAATGTGTTGAAACCAGTGATCATTGCTGCGCATATCCACCGGCACCGGCCGGCCCTCGGGCGCGAGATAATCGGTCAGCTCGATGAATTCCTCGCCGAGCTGCAGACGCGCAACGCGCAGGCGCAGGCCAAACACCCCCTGCAGATGCTCGTAAGCCTCGCCGGCCACTTCAACCTCAGACACCTTGCTAAAGGGCAAAACGCTGGTGTAAAAATCAAGGGCGCGATCCAGTTTTGAGACCGTCAGCCCGATCGCCTCGACTGCGTTGACAGCCTCTTGACTGAAGGAGAATCGCGACGGTGCCAGCCAGGCGATCACCAAGAAGCTGAGGAACAAACGGATCTTCGTGTGTTGGCTTTGTGACTTCATGCGTGGTTTGTCCTTTGCAGGTTAGGCTTTGTCAGAATCACCGCCGGAGGCTTGTATTATTGGGAATGCAGGCAAACATGAGTTGTTATCCGCAGATCATCGCAGATGACGCAAAGGTATCATGGGTACAGCCAATTTGCAAGATTCTGCGCCAGCGGCGGAGCGCTTTTGTTCTCAGCGTCCATCTGACGCAACAACCACCACGCTATTCAAACCGCCAAAGCCATCCGGCATTTTTTCGGGATTGGCGGGATCATCGCACCAACGCTCTTCGTCGACCAGAAATTTGTATTGATAGCGGCCTGCTGCCGGCACAGGATGGGCGGCGCGCCAGATGCCACCCTCCATCTGTTTGGCAGGGATGCCGGTGCGCCAGTCGTTCCAACTGCCGAAGACTTGCACGCGGCGCGCCTGATGATCGTGCAGGACAAAATTCAGCTTCGCGTCCTTCAGGTGCGGCGAATGGAAATGGCCGTTGCGCACGCCGTGCTTTTCACGCAACGCCTGCGCCAGTGCGCGGCCGGCATGCAATGCACCCGCGCCCTGACGCGCGCGCGGCACATTGGCAATTGGCACGGCGGACTCGAGCAAAGCACTGCGCAACAAGAACGGCGCGAGTTTGGGATTGGCTTCCAGCATGCAGGCCGCGACACTGGCGGCCAGCGGCGCGGCGAAGCTGGTGCCATCCACATGCTGATAAAACGGCGTCACCAATTTGCACTCGGCGATGCGGCTTTCACAGTTCCGATCACCGCGCCGGCGGCGCGCAAAAAGCTCCTGCGCTTCCCGGGCGAGCGCCGTCCCCGGCAACACCGGCGCCACCACCCAAATGCTGGGCGCCACCAGTTCCGGCTTGAACGCGCCGCCCAGGGATTCGCCATAGTTGCTGTGCCACAACTCGACTTCATCATGATTGAACGTGTTCTTGTCATCCAATCCGCCAATCGTAAGCGCGGATGGCGCTGTCGCTGGTGGCAGCAAGCGGCGCTCGCCATTGTTGCCGGCAGCAGCAAAGACAGATACGCCCTCCTGCACCAGCGCCTCGACTTCGGCATCAATGGGATTGTCCTTCAGCGTGCCGATCGGATCAGCGCCGAGCGATAGATTCACCACACGCAGCGCCAGCGCCAGACGATTTTCGCGCAGCCAGCGCAGCGCACGAACGATGCTGTCATTGGTGATCCGGCCGTCGCGATTCATGGTCTGCACCAACACGAGGCTGGCGTCGCTCGCCAGTCCGCGATAGAAGCCCTGACTCAACCAGCCATTGCCGGCGGCGGCCACGCTGGTCATCGTGCCATGCCATTGACCGGCAGCGGCCTCCTGCGCTCCCGGCCAACTCGGCGTTTCATTCGCTTTGAAAGAGCGCGCCTGCAACACCGGCTCGCTGGCATCAATCCAGGCGCGAATACGATTCACCGGCTGCACCAAATCCGGGTGCGGAGAGAAGGCGCTGTCAACCATCGCCAGCGTAACGTTCCTGCCGGTGAAGCGCGGATCCGCATGCAGACGCAGCGGCGTGGGCAGTGCACCGAAGGCGGCTTCGGCATCCAGCAGCCAGACCGCTTGCAAGCTCTCATGCAACGCCGCTTCGCCTTGGTGCAGCAGTGTGTGCAGCAAATACTGCTGCACACAAGCCGGACACGCGCCGTCAGCCCGGCGCCACTCCGGATGATTACGGCGCAATTGCGCTTCGACTTCCGATGAAATCCACCCGGCTTGTGCCAAGTGTTCGCGCGGCGTTGGGGTTTCGCACAATGGGCAAAAAGTTGTAGACGTCGTCGTCATGATTATGCTCTCATGGATTGGTGACGTGCTGGATTGATGTGCCACTCAGTCATCTAACATTCCAACAATCCGCCAATCCGAAATCATTTCAACCTTTGCAATAAGTGATCTCCCACCCGCAGCGCGTTAGCCATGATGGTCAACGCCGGATTCACCGCGCCACTGGAGGGAAAGAAGCTGGCATCGACAACGTAGAGATTGTCGACTTCATGCGCCTTGCAGTGGGGGGCGAGCGCGGAAGTCCGGGGATCATTGCCAAAACGAATCGTGCCGTTTTGATGCGCGACGCCTGCCAGCGGGATGCGTTGTCCCAGGAAGCGTTGCAGCGGAATGATATGCTCCATGCCTTCAATTTGCCGCAACAGGCTTTTGAGTTTTGCTTGCAAGCGCTTGTGGCCTTCTTCATTGTTTGGTGAATAAGCCAGCATGACATTGCCGTTGCGATCCAATGTCACGCGATTGCTGGGATCGGGCAGGTCTTCGGAGGTCAGCCAGAAATCGAGCGAGTGCTTTGCCATAAAGTCGAGCGTCAAGCCGGGCACAAATGGCGGCGCGCCGGCGGAGAGCGTGGTGCCGTCAAGTTTGCCGACGAAGGAAATGAGGCCCATGGGGAAATCCCATTCCTTCGACTTGAAATAAAAATCATTGAGTGCGAGCGTCTTTTGAAAGATTGACGAATTGGGATGCTGCGAAATTGCCAGCACAATAGAGTTGATGTGGCCCATATAGTGCCGACCCACCACGTCCGAGCCGTTGGCCAGGCCGCGCGGATGTTTGTCATTTGCAGAACGCAGCAGCAACCCGGCGGAGTTGATCGCGCCGCACGACACGACAACGACATCTGCCGAATACGTTTCTTTCGCGCCATTGCGCTCGACGTGAACCTGCGTCACTTCGCGTCCCGTGGCGTTGGTTTCGAGGCGAGAGACGTATGCATCCGTGAGCAGAGAAACGTTAGGATGCTTGAGCGCGGGATCGACACACACCACTTGCGCATCGGCCTTGGCGTAAATCAAACAAGGATGGCCATCGCATGTATCGCAACGAATGCAATGACTGCGCAAACGATCCTGCTCGTTCAGCATAATGCCGAGCGGCACGTGAAACGGCTGGTGCCCGAGTCGGACGAGATCATCGTGCAGCTTTTGAATGCGCGGCTCGTGGCTGACTTTGGGATAAAGATACGGTGCACTTGCCCACGGCTCGGTGGGATCGACACCGCGTTCGCCGTGTACATGATAAAGATGCTCGGCTTTGGTGTAATACGGCTCCATCTCATCATAGGAAACCGGCCAGGCCGGCGAGAGGCCGCCGTGATGCTTCAGCTCGCCGAAATCTTCTTTACGCAAGCGAAATAAAGCCGCGCCGTAAAACTTGGTATTGCCGCCGACATAATAATTGGTGTGAGGATGCAAGGCTTTGCCATCCTTGTCTTTCCACTCTTCTTTGGTGTTGTACTTGGCTTGCACGTTGACCGCGCGTGTGCTCCAATTGTCCTTTTCGCGCGGCACGTAGTTGCCGCGCTCCAATATCAAAACCTTTTTGCCGGAGGGCGCGAGCTGATAGGCAAGCGTGCCGCCGCCCGCGCCGCTGCCGATAATGATCACGTCATAATGATTGGCACTGGCCATGGTCTTCTCCTGAGGTTGTCGCTGACTTGATGCGCTGCCATTCAGACATTGGTCGAAAATCCAGCGGGAAACTTACACCAGCGCGAAACGGTTCACCGGCCCGGCAGCGTTGCGAGACTCGCCGGCTCGGCAACCGTCTGGCCGTTGCGGGCCGGTTGGCCGTCCTCATGTTGGTGCGAAACCGCGGGCGCGCGCAACGTTTCGAATTGCACGAGATCTTTGGAGAAAAACAAATCCAACGTCCAATCCAGCGCCACCCGGATTCTTTTCTCCCAGCGCGGCAGCTTGCTCAGATAAATCGTGCGCCACATCCACCAGGCCAGAAAGCCGGAGAAGTTGAAACCGAAAATGCGCGCGACGCCGGTGCGCCGGCCAATGGCGGCCAATTGCCCGATGGTTTTGAAAACAAAAGGACGCTTCCGGCCGCCGCGCACCGCGGCCGTGATGTTCTGCGCGAGCACCCTGCCCTGCCGGATGGCATGTTGCGCCGTGGGCGGGTAGGGCTTGCCCTCGGGATCCGGCACGACTGCGCAATCGCCCAAGGCCCACACCCCGGACCAACCCGGCACCTCCAGGAAAGCATTCACCATTACACGCCCCTTCTCCAGTCGGCACGGCAACTTTGCGAGCAACGGGTGAGGCGAAGTGCCGGCCGTCCACACCAAGATATTCGCCTTGATCAAGGCGCCATCGCTGAGCTCCACGCCGCGGTCCGAAATTCCCTGCACGCGCGTGTTGGTGCGAATTTCGACCTGGCGCTGCCGCAACTTCTCCTGGGCATAGCGGCCGAGTTGTTCGCCCAATTCCGGCAGGATCACCCCGCCGGGATGCACCAGAACCGTGCGGAGGTATTCCTCCTTGAGATACGGATAAAACGCGACCGCCTCGCGCAGAAAGTCATTCACGCCGGCAATCGTTTCCACTCCGGCAAAACCGCCGCCCGCCACCACCACGGTGAGCAGATGATCGCGCCGGTTCAATGCGCATTCAAAATCCGATTCCTCGAGATTCTCGATCAAGCGATTGCGCAGATGAATGGCGTCACCCAGCGACTTCATGGTCAACGCGCGCTCCGCCAGGCCGGGCAGGTTGAAGAAGTTGGTAAGCGAGCCGAGCGCCAGGACGAGATGGTCGTATTCCAATTCATGATCATGGCCGGACCCGGCGAGGCCGTGAGACACGATCACCCGCTTCTTCACCAGATCGATCGCTTCCACCTCGCCGTCGAAGAAACGCACCCGCTCGAGCAGCTTGCGGATGGGATTCACGATGTGCGTGAGGTCGAGATCGCTGGCAGCGACTTCATGCAGCATGGGCGTGAACAGAAAATAATTCTCTTTATTGATCAGCGTCACTTCCACGCCGGGATCACGCGCCAGCATTTTGTCCAGATAGCGGGCAGTGTACAGCCCGCCAAAGCCACCGCCGAGAATGACGATACGAACAGGCCTGACTGAGTTCATAGCATTGCGCGAGTGTTGAGGTTCTTTTGCCAAATTGAATTTGTTGTTTGGTCGTGATGCACGCCCAATCCTTACATCGCTGGCGCAGGCGTGGCGATGCGGCCCCTCGCCGGCGCGTGGTAAGGAAATCCGCCGCGCGGCGACAAAGCGGCGAGTCCAACTAAAACGCACGGCCGCAGCGCCGTGCCGATTGTGATTATCCGCTTGCCGGAAGGAATACCATGTTCGCTGTGCTGAAGAAACACTGGCCGGAATATTTGATGGAGGCCGCCGGGCTGGGATTGTTCATGGTTTCGGCTTGCGGTTTTGGGGCGCTGCTGGAGCATCCGGCTTCGCCAGTGCGGCAGGCGATTGACAGCGCGTTCGTGCGGCGCGCAGTGATGGGCCTGGCCATGGGACTGACGGCGATTGCTCTGGTTTATTCACCGTGGGGCAAACAGTCCGGCGCGCATCTCAATCCCTCGTTTACGCTGACGTTTTATCGCCTGGGCAAACTCAAGGGGTACGATGCGTTCTTTTATATCATAGCCCAGTTCGCTGGCGGGCTGGCGGGCGTGCTGCTCATGTCGCAGGTGTTGGGTGTGCGCCTGGCGCATCCGAACGTCAATTATGTCGTCACGGTGCCGGGCACAGCAGGTATCGCGCTCGCCTTCGTTGCGGAGAGCCTGATCACCTTCATTCTGATGAGCGTGGTGCTGCTCGTCTCCAATCATGCGCGCTATGCGTCGCGCACAGGCCTGTGCGCCGGCGCGTTGATCGCGGCCTACATCACCTTCGAGGCGCCGTTCTCGGGCATGAGCATGAATCCGGCGCGCACGTTGGGCTCGGCATTGCCCGCGCAGGTTTGGACGGCGTGGTGGATCTACTTCACTGCTCCCTTGCTCGGCATGCTGGCGGCGGCGCAAGTGTATTTGATAACAAAAGGCTCGCCGCCGCGGGCGTGCGCCAAGCTGCATCATCAAAACGTGAAACGGTGCATCTTCTGCGGCAAGCCGCCCGGATAATGCACGGCACGCTTGGAATGAGCGGTCCCAGCCCCCGGCCGGCAGCAGTCTGCAATAGCTTTTCACAAGGACGGGACGACAAAAAGCAAAGGGAGGCACAAAAAGGCCTCTCATCTTCTGGCTGAATCATCAATCAACGAGATCATCAGTATCTCATCATTCTCACTCATTCATTGGAGGTTTCAAATGCCTCGCAACGTGTTGCGTTCTGCCTGGGCCGCGGCGCTGGTGTTGACGGTGGCGGCGGGTTTTGCCAACGACATGACCAAAAGCTCGCCGTTTGCCGGCGTGAAGGCCAATACCGGCTTTGCCATCGCCAGCAAGGAAGGCGGCAAGCTGGTGTTGACGTTGTCGGATGATTTCGTGGTTCCGGATACGCCCGCGCCGCATTGGCAATTGGTCGATTCCAAGGGCAACGTGTATTTGCTCAATCGCTTGAAGATCAAAGAGGACAAATACAACAATACCCTCGTGGTTCCGGCCTATGTGAAGGACGTTGCCAAGGTGCAAATTTGGTGTGCCTGGGCCGAAGTGCTGTTGGGCGAAGCTTCCTTTGCCAAGCCCGTGATGAAGTAACCTGTCGCTGTCGCTGTTGTTGGCCGGCCGGTTGGTTGAGCGCTTCGCCCGCTGCTGCTTTGATCTGCGTGCGAAACCGGGCCTGCGCTTGATCAACCGGCCGGTTGTTGAACGCGAGCGTTTGGCCGGATTCGGGTTCATCGCTTGCTTCCGGTGATCCGGTCGATGGAACACCGGAAGGCCACGCAACGATTCGACTGCAGTCCAGGCGCCCGTTGAGGGATGTCACCGAATACTTGCAAGGAGGTTCATTCGTGAAAACACTTGTAACAACCGTAGCGGCGCTGCTGGCTGCTTTCCTCGCAACCAGCGGCCAGGCGCAATCAACGCTGCCGAAGCAGACGCTGACGCTGGCGGGCGCGAAAAAAGTCATCGCCGCCGCGCTTGCCCAGGCCCGGCAAGTGAATGCGCCCGGCGGTGTGATTGCCGTGGTGGATGACGGCGGCAATCTCATCGCGGTCGAGCGGCTGGACGGCACCTTTGCCGCCGGTGGCCTCATTTCCATTGGCAAAGCGCGCACGGCCGCGATTTTCAAACGCCCGACCAGCGTGTTCGAGAAGATCATTCGTGAAGGCCGCACGCCGATGGTGGCCCTGCATGACTTCACGCCTCTGCAGGGCGGTGTGCCGATTGAAATTGACGGGCAGATCGTCGGTGCGGTGGGCGTGAGCGGTGCCGCCAGCGCGCAATAGGACGAGGAGCTTGCGCTTGCCGGGGCGCAGGCATTGAGCCGAAACGCCAATGGCGCGGCAACTTCCGCAGTGACTTTTTTTGACAACGCCAGCGTGGCGGCCGCGTTCGCAAAGGGACAACCGTTGCTCGAAAACAGCCAATACAAAATTCACGCGAGCCATCGCGACGGCCCCGGCAAAGCCGAAGTGCACGAATACGAAACCGACATCATCTACGTGCTGCAAGGCACGGCCACATTCGTGACCGGCGGCAAAGTCCTCGACGGCCAGGCGATTTCTCCCGGCGAAATTCGCGGCGCCAGCATTGACGGCGGCGAAGCGCGCAAGCTGGTGAAGGGCGACGTGATCATCGTGCCCCAAGGCACGCCGCATTGGTTCAAGGAAGTCAAAGCGCCGTTCAACTATTATGTCGTGAAGTCGTTGACTTAGGCAGGCAGAGATACACGGAAATTCACAGAAAGGAACTGTGAACGTTTCCGTGTATCTCTAGGTAACTCCAGGGCTGTTTCTTGGCTCCGTTTTGTTCGGATTATGAGAAGGATATACTGTAGGACAGTGCGCCCATGTACTGAGTTCCCGCGGGAAAATCCTGACCGTGAATCGGGAAACGCGCAGAGGCTTCAAGATTCAAGCCGTGACGAAACGTGTAGATTAGCGTCGGCGATATTGTGAGCAGCTCGCGACGCTCCAAGAGCGGCGCGCCATTTAATTTGAGCAGCGGCCTTCGCCCGCGCAACCAATCTAGGCTGCTCTTGAAGGTCACCCGCGAAAAAAATTCATAGCCCGCTTCGGCCTGCAGAATAAACTCATCGGCCAGAGTTTGATCGAAGCTCGGATTATCGGTGCGAACACGATAACCCACGCCCAGACCGGCATATCCTCGCAGCGGCCAAAACGATTTGCCCACTTCACCGAGCACTTCAAAATCCCACTGGCCCTCACTCACATTCACGGCTTCCGCATCGATATTGAATTTTCCGGTTGGACTTTTCGCCGCGAGGGTAAGGCTCGCAACCACCGGTTGCGCGAGCGCGCGATACTTGGCGAAGAAGCGAACGTCGCCCAAATTGTTGCTGCGCGGTCGTCGCGGGTTGGCGAGATTGGTGAATTGCAAACGATAAAAAGGAATTTGCACGCCCACTTCGAGCCAATCGACGACACCGTATCTTGCCTCCGTAAAAATCGCGAGCGCTTCGCTTTCGCCACCAACGAACGGAGCGAACGGCGCGCGATGCCCGGCCGCGGTGCAACCCGCCTCGCGAAAGGCCAACGCGAGCGCATCTTGCTCCGTGCAGAAGCGAAGATCGGTGGCTTGATAAAAGACCGCGGATTTGAGCCACAACCGTTTCTTGGGCAATGTCCACGCGCCGGCAAAGGACTCGACCGGCAAAGCAAATATCATCAAAGCAAAGATCAGTAATTTTTTCATGGTGCCATTTTATTCGAAGATTTGTGTTGACGGCCAAAACACCGACCATGCAAACCAGAACGCAGTATGCGCCGGCACCTGCTTCAGCTTCGCGCCCGCGAGCGAACCTGACACGGCCTCGCCTTTGATATTCCACACGCTGCCCGTTAAGTCATCCGTCATCTGAAAAGAGCTCGTGCTCGTTGCAGTGAAAAGCAGAAGCTGGCCGTTCACATTGCGCTCATAAGGAATCACCAGCTTCGCGGACAAATCCGAAACGATCACCACGTCGCGGCCATTGATTTGATCGTTGACCACGGGCTTGCCGTTCAGCTTCGAAAAGGGATAAGCTTTTTGCACGTCGCCTTCGATAAGGCCGAGCACGACGTGTTTCGGTTGAAAGCGCGTGTCGTAATTGCGCGTGCGCAGCGGAAAGAGCGGCTGCGATTGCTCGGAGCGATAATTGCCGTAAGGATAAGCGGTGTAATCGCGATTGAATCCCGTGTTCCGCGAAATGACGACGGTGGCGGGATACAACTCTTTCCATTTTTCCCATGTGGTTTCGACCACGGGCAGCAGCTCGAGGCGATCGACATTCGCAGCGCGATCGGGCGCGCGAAAGAACAGGCCGGTGCCGGTGAGCGGGCAAAACGTCATCATCACTCTTTGGCCGCCGATTTCATCATTGACGATCTCGTGCCACCACAAAATATTTTCCGGATAGGCTCTAGCTTCGCCGTTGATCACCGCGCCTAAAACGAGATCGGTGTTGCGCACGTAACTCGCTTCCGAAGAAGAAGCCGGAACAAACTTGGGATTGGTCAGTGCGGGAATGCCGTCGCGCGGCACACCGCCGGAGGCCATTTTATCGGAGGGAAACGAATTCCAGGTGGGAAAATTCGCCGCGTCGGCGCGGGTGAAATACATTTGCGGAAACAACTCGCTGCGCGAGCCTTGATTTTCGCGATCCCACATCACGAGATTGTTCTCGAAGAGCAGGCCGGACACGCCGAAGCCGGAACCGCCGCGGGAGCCGTTATCGAGTGGATTGGCGCTGTTGTCGTTGTTGCAGGCAACGCCCAACGAGAGCGTTGCGAGCAGAATGAGAAACAGATTTTTTTTCATGGGAAAAACCTCCTGAATGGAGTTACCTAGCGCAATCTAGTTATGACGGCAACAATTGCGGCATAAAGCGTTTGGGCGCAAGTCGAAGCGGTGCAAGCTCATGCACTTTGGCTTTTAGCTCTTGCAAATCGGAAGATTTGATCAAAAAAGCATCCGCCCACCAACACGTGAAATCAAAACGATAGTATGAATAAGCGGTGTTGAGAATCACTTTGAGCCGGCGGTTCTGCTGCATCATCGCGCATAGCACCTCCAGCCCGCTTTGGCCTTCGAGCTTGGCATCGAGTATCACCAAATCAACCCGATGCTCTCTGAGGAATTGCAGGGCATCGTCTCCGTTTGCCGCGGTAAATACTTGATAGCCTCCCAGTTTCAATTCTTGCGAATAGAGCAGCCGCAGATTTTTTTCGTCATCCACAATCAAAATGGTTTTCATGCGCCAACTCCATTAACAGCAAACGGGTGATATGAATCGTTCCATGCGAGGTTCGTTGGCGATTGGAGCGGTCGAATCGGTCAGCGCTCTTTCCAATGCCGAACGGATCATTTTCGTGCTCGGCATGCCGGCATATTTTCCGCCGGCAAGATACACGCGGCACTGCATGCCGAAATCCGTGCGCCGCTCTGCGCCCGTCTCGACGTCGACACCGTTGAGACGAATCGTCGGCGAGCCGAGAAAGCGTTTGGCAATCGCCTCGTCGCGCGAATCGATGCGCATGTTGTGCAGCGTGACTTTGAGGCGGTTTTCACGCAACACGTCAACGAGTAATTTTCGCGCCGCTTCCTGATTGGGGCAGCCGCGAAAATAGAGAAACTCGACGTGCAGGTTCATGGCTTTTCCTCCGTGAAAAATTTTCCGTGGCGGCCATTTGTTGACTTATCGCCGGGCAAGCGGGGATTTTTTCCCGGATTTCCAAAAATTGGATTTCGCCGAGCGCCATAAGCAGCGAATCAATAATTTCTAACCGAACTTCACCGATTAAAATTCCCGCGTGTGCTGCGCCGCCGCCAAATCAAACTCCCCGCAATCAACCAAACCGGCAACACAATCGAAACCACGGACAGCGCGTGCTTGTCAAGCAAGCCGCTTGGTGTCGGCAGTAATCCAAGATGAAATTCCGGGCGCGTCACGGTTTGCGTTGGCGGGGCGTTTTCATAAAAACCCGCCACGGCCAGCGGATCGTCGGGAGCCACCGGCGCTGCGACTTGCTCAACCACTTCAAACTTGGTATAGTAGTCGCCGCCTGTCATTTGCCAAGTGATGAGCGTTACAAGTGTGGCCAGCGCGGCTAAAACGAGAATGATTTTTGTTTGCTTCGTCATGATCTATTTTCACAACCCGGACATGCCGGAACTAAAAAACATTTCACCAACGGATAG
>SZPB01000072.1 GCA_030263535.1 Cytophagia bacterium CHB2 | reverse complement strand
CGATACAATCGAAAACTACTGATGCGAATATGTCCACGAAAAAAATTGTCATCTATAGTCTGTATATTCTATTTTTATTGTTTTCTAGTGTTGCAGTTTTGGGCTTAGCCGAAGCCCTCACGCGTATTGCCTGGGGAGATCAAATCAATGTTCAATATACTGACAGAAGCTTGTATCAAGATCGCGTCTATTCTCCGAACACTGCCGGCTGGCGTCCTCATGCCGTGGGAACGTGTTGCGGCAAGCCTGTGACGATCAATTCACTAGGCCTGCGCGGGCCGGAAATCGATTTGAATTCGAACGAGGAAAAAATTCTGCTGATCGGTGACTCTGTGCTTTTCGGCCCGGCATTGCAGGATTCAGAAACGATAGCGGAACATCTGAGAGCTAAATTACAGGCTTGTATAATAAATACGGCTGTTATAGGATACAATTCGTCTCATTACGTTGACGTTTTATCGAGCTGGATATCGAAAACAAAACTTGATCGAGTGTTGGTTTTTTGGTGTCTGAATGACGTCCAAAACGACACTTCCTTTGTGCAAAAATCAACTATGTCGAATACGTTTGATTTTGCCTTGATGCAGTTGCGTTCTCGATCGAAATTTTATATGGCTCTCAAAAATGCGATTTCCGATCGCAGCAAAATATATTTTTTGTATGATCTAAAGTATTATCAGCCTGGAGATCATAGGTATGTGAAAGCAAAGCAGGATCTGCGTTTAATAAAAAACATGTGTGACACGAAGAATATAGCTCTAGACGTTGTTATTTTACCCTATGAGTATCAGATCAGAAATCGCAATCAAAGCTCGGTTTGGATTCCACAAGAGCTTTTGAAGGGTTATTTTGACCAGCAAGACATACAATACAGGGAAATTAGTTTCCAAGAATTTGATGGCGAAGCTTCGAAACAGCTATATCTTTATGCCGATGGAATTCATTTTTCCAAGCAGGGGCATTACCTGATTGCGAAGCAAGTTATTACCTATCTTTCCTCTGTTAATTGAGCACGCATTAGTTGAACATTTAAAGCTATATGGAGGCAGCCATGAAAACATTTCAATGTTTTGTATTGGCCTTAACTATTAATGTAGTTACAGTTTCGGCCCAATCCACGCATCCCAAATTGCTGTTTGGATCTAGCGATTTGAACACTATTTGGAATAATATTGTCACAAACTCAACCTATTTACAGACCTATTACAATGATCTAAGAGATAATGCAAATTTCAATAAGACGACGGCTTTCTACAATGACCACTACAAGATGCATTATGCTTCTGACATGGCGTTTGTTTACCTGATCGAACCGACTTATACTTTTCGTATGGATTTTTTCAATTATTCAAAGAATTCGCTACCCAATATGTATAGTATTGCAATATCAAATCCGACTAATACTCAGATAAGTACTTCCGCCCTGATGCACATATCACTAGCTTATGACATGCTTTTTAATGATCTCACAAATTCAGAGCGATACCAAGCAGCAACAAATATAAAGACTCTTATGGATGAATTGCTCGACAATTATTTCAATCCTCCTCCAAACGGGCCCCAACAACAAACATTGTATGGGAACAATCATTTAATGCATATTGCTGCAGCAGTGGGAATCGGTGCAATCACGATTAGAGGCGATTATCTTAATTCTTCAACAATTTTTACGGCAGCTAATGCCGCACCTTATATTGACAAAGCATCCTATTGGCTTGATCTGCTTGACAAAAATATGTTTGCCTCTGATGGGGCTTGTTTTGAGGGAGCTCATTATGGACTGTGGGGATTTCAGCCAATAATTGCTTATTATGAATCATTACGCAGAAACGGAGGAACAGATTATTTTCCCACTTCAAATTTGAGAAGAATTTATGAGTGGGTAACAATGGAACTCATTCCTGCTCGCCCTGCGTATACTACAATCAACGGAAATTTGTTTGATATTAATAATATCAACGCTTCATTTCATTTTACAGGAGGAGGGGACAGTTCCGCAGACCCAACTCGACAGTGCTTAATTTTTTCCGCACTTGGAGGAATTTATCAGGCTGATGCTAACGCTGGTGCAGCAACATGGTTATTTGAGAATACCTGGGGTGTTCTTAAAACCTACAATAGCGCTCAACCAAATCCAGTATCAAACCATCAATTTAGAATGTATAATCGTTTTGGGAGTACTAACATATTGGCACTGAGGTATTATGCAAATAATGCTCAACATCCTGACTTGTTGGCGATGATGCCAAAATCAAAGTTTTTTCTCGGCAGAGGGTTAATTGCACGCGATGGATACGCCAACGAAGGAACTCTTTTTAGCTTTGAAACAAATTTCAACTATAACGAAGAAACCGGAAAAACTTGCTGGCGTTGGGATGAAAATGACAATAATTCATTTACGTTTTTTGCTTACGGTAAGCGTTGGATAATAGATAGTGGCAAAAAATTGTCCGGTATTCAAGAAGAACAAGGAGATTATCATAGCACAGTAATTGTTGATGGCCAAAACCCGCCTTATCTTGATGATACACGGCAACAGGTTGCGAATTGGTATGATTACCATAACGTTAATGGTGTTTATTATATAACTAGTGATATTACTGATTCGTGGACCAAACGAGTGTTTCCAGATGTTAACCCCACTACTGATTTTTCAGGTACGGGCCTAGTAGAAACATGTGTGACACCATGCCCGTTTCCATCTTTTCAAAAAGCACGAAGACATACACAATATATTCCCAAAGAAGGAGATTTACCTCCTTATGTCATCATTTATGATGACATCCAACAAAGTACAACAACCCCCCGTAACTATAGATTTCTGCTCCAAACAGGCTCAGGAAATACAGTAAGTAGTTTAAGTGGAAACAAAGTTACAATAACCAGTGCTGTTTACAGCCCAAATAGGATAATGGAGGTCTATTATTATTCTATTGCAGCTTCAAATAGTTTTGCAACACCTTCCGAAACAACTGACACTGATGGGGCACATCGCCGCTTGGAATATACAGCTAACAATACTTTGAACCCTCATTTTCATGCTGTTTTAGTGCCCAGTCAAAATACAAACTCCGCATTAGTACCTTCTGGTCTTAGTTTTACTAATCTAAGCAACCAAGGTAGCGTAGCTACAATTGACTTTGCTTCGACAACAACCCCTCGCAAAGATTTTAGCCTTTTTGCTTATCAAAAATCCCTCAGCTCTGGAGGATTCGCATTAGAAGGCTTTGATGCGCCGAGCTACAATGGCGTCTCTGGAGTAATGGGGTATTGCCGAAAAATCAAGACTACCGGTGAGGTGATAGACATTTTTTTAGATCGTGGTTCATATCTTAAAATGGACAATACAGATTTAGTTCTAATCGCCGGCAGAACTGCTCGAGTGGTATTAAATGACAATGAAATCAATGTATATAAAGTTTCAGGTAGCGGTAGATATAGTTATAAAGTTTTTGGAAAGAATGTCCCCCAATTCAAAATTTATGGTACGCCTCAAACATTTCAGGCGTTTAATTCCTATAACTATATTAAAAGTACGAGCGTTATTTTAAATTATTCTGCAACTCTGGCCGGTCCTAAATCAGCGACAATTAGTTGGTATTGTTCAGAGGCTCATGATATAGACGTTTATTATTGGACATATGCAAATCTAGTTTCTAAACAGAGTTTTCCAGGGAGGAGCGCGGGTAATAACAGCGTGACAATTTCCCTGCCAGGTATTGCATCATCTTTCACGTATCGTTTAGAGGGGCGAATGACCTCGGATAGTTTTAGGGATTTAACCGATTCTTTTATTATTGTTGTTGGACCTAAAGTAATTGCAGAGAATGAATCAACTACTCAGTTCAAAGACTTTTTGTATAAAAACTCGCCCAATCCATTCAATCCAACGACTACGATAATTTATTCGCTTGCAACAACCACGAACGTTTCCATTACGATCTATAATAGCCTTGGCAAAAAAATCATGACTTTATTTAGTGGAGTACAAAATGCTGGACAGCATCAGCTTATTTTTGATGCTTCAGAATTTTCTTCTGGCTTATATTTTTGCGTCATGGAAACTCCTGAGTTCAAAGATTCGATTGAATTGATGCTGATAAAATAGTATCTAATCTTGATAAATAACGCGCTAACTTGAACTAGCAACCTAAAGATTTGACATCACATGCCCTCCCGGCCCGCCCGACTTGTTCTCGCGACGCACAATCGTGACAAAATTCGTGAAATGCACGACGTGCTTATGCACCTCCCCATCGCTATTCTTTCGTTGGATAATTTTCCCAACATGCCCGAAGTTGAGGAAGATGGCGAAACCCTGGAAGACAATGCCATCAAAAAAGCTCTGGCCTTGCAAAGTTATACGGGCATGCCGGCGCTTGCTGATGATACCGGCTTGTTTGTCGATGCGCTCGACGGCCGGCCGGGCGTGCGCAGCAGCCGCTATGCCGGCGAGGACGCAAGCTACCAGGACAATGTCCGCAAATTGCTCACGGAAATGCAACAGATTCCCCCGGAAAACCGCCGGGCGCGTTTTCGCACGATAATGGCATTCGCCGATGGCAATGACGTCAAACTAGTCGAAGGCGTCTGTGAAGGCCACATTGCGCTTGCGCCCAGCGGCGACAGTGGTTTTGGTTATGATCCGGTTTTTGTCGTGGAAGGCGGCAAACGTACTTTGGCTGAAATGACCCTGGCTGAAAAAAACGTGATCAGCCATCGTGGCCACGCGTTGCGTGCGGCAAAAAAAATACTTGAGAGAGTGTTCAAAAATTACAATACTGATTAGCCGGAGTAAAGGAATCTATTCCGTCGCCTGAGCTTTACGGTTGGCTTCGACAGGTTCAGCCAACGAATATCCGTCGCCTGAGCTTTACGGTTGGCTTCGACAGGTTCAGCCAACGAATATCCGTCGCCTGAGCTTGTCGAAGGCGAGGTTGTCGAAGGCGACGATTGGCTTCGACTGGCTCAGCCAGTACATAACCGTCGCCTGAGCTTGTCGAAGGCAAGCATCCCGGCGCAAACACCTTGAGCGGAGGAGTGAGTTCATGATTGAGTTAATTCGGGACCACATGCAAAAGCATGTTTGGTGGAATATTCTTACTCTTGCATTACTGTCTTTGCTTTATTGGGGCTGCAGCGAGAAAACCTCTCCCAACATTCCTGACCCCTATCCGGATTTATACCTGGTTAGCACGGCGCCGGCGCAAAACGCTACCGGCGTGCCGGCGCAAACCAATGTGACATTGACTTTCAGCGCTGAGATGTCGTTAACCTATTTTGGTTTTATTCTGGCGCCCACGCCGCCTGATTTTTTTGCCAATGTGCATTTGAGCAACGACAGCCGGCAAGTGATTGCGCCGGCGACGCTGGCCGCCAATACCGCCTATTCACTCGTGGTGTTTTCCGCCAATGATCGCTATGGCGATTATCTGCGCACACCCTTCTCCGCCAAATTCACCACCGGCGGCAGCTTGTCAAATGTGAGTGTCAGTGGAACATCCGCAAAACCGTTCAATCTCCCCATGCAATGCTTTGCGGGCTTGCTCAAAAAGAATCCCCAAAGCGTTTTAGAAGCGGCTGCGCCGGATCAGGAATTCTATACCAATCTGCTCGCAGTTACGGCGATCAACGATACCTCCGGGCAATATTCGATTGATGGCGTCACAGCCGGTGTCTATTGGCCTTTTGCTGCGCTGGATGCCAATCGTGACGGGCGCTTTAGCTTGCAAGACGGCGATCGTTTGCAAGGCTACGACGCCAATGCCGATGCCGCTCTGGACAGTGTGGCAGTTGCAACTTCTTCTCTCGCGCAAATTGCGCTGCAAACACCGGTAGTCGGTTTGAAAGTTGTGAACACCTTCCCGGTCAATGGACAAAAAAATGTTCCGCTCAACACGACGTTTCGGTTGACCTTCACGACCGCGGTTGACACCAGCAACCTGGGACTCTTCATTGCGCCAATTCCAGAAGGCCTGACCGGCTCGACGCTCAGGCCGAGCGCTGACGGCAGGGAGCTTTTCGCTTCCGTGACGCTCAAAGCCAATACGGCCTACACGGCCGTGCTTTACACCGCTGCCAGCCTGCGCGGGCAAAAACTACAAACGCCCACGCAAATTGCTTTCACCACTGGCGCCGATTTTCCTACCGGACAAGTGAGGGGCCGAGTCGTTTTTCGTTCCGGATCCACTTCGCCGCGCAGCACATTGGTTGGTTTACTGAATACTGATCTGATCAGCGTGATTCAACAAATTTTAGTCAATCCGAGCCAAGCCACGGATGTATTGCGCCAAACCTTGAACGCAATTGCCATTACGCCGGACGAAACCGGCGAGTTCGTCATTCCCAATGTTCCGGATGGCACCTACTGGCCGGCAGGCGCGAAAGACACGGATTTAGACGGCAGTCTGGAGCCGACCGCCGTGCCGCCGGAGCCGATTGGGTTTTATGATCGCGATGGTGATGGCGGAGCTTCGCGCGCGGATAGCGTGGTGGTGAGAAACGGCGCAATTGTGAATGATATTGTGATCGTCTTCTAGGCCGTCACGTCGCGGCTTTGCCCAACACATTCGCTTTAAATCAAAACTCCCGCAGCCGAGATTTTTAGGATCTCAACTGCGGGAGTTTTATTTGAAATTTACGTCAACGGTGTTAAATCAAAAGCCGCTCTCACAGGAATGCCAGCATAAGAGTTAAATTTTTGCGACTAAAGCAACGGTATCTTCAACAGTTAAAATTTGCCACCGGATAGCCGAAAAAAAATCTGCTGGCCGCTTTCATCCGTTGAAAATTTTCTTCATTGGTTCCGGCTTGCCCTGAATTGGGGCATCGCTGTCACAACGGCTGCCGTCCACAAGGGGCGGCGACTGCCGGGCTGTTGATAAACCAACTGAGCCCTACCTTCCTCCACTGCGCCCCGCACTTCCGGCAATTCTATTCGTCACGATCTTCAAGGTTTTGCCAGAAGAAACGATCTCCGGTTGCACCGCTTCCAACAAATCCAACACAATCCAGGTGCTGGCATCTTCAGGATGATAGCCCAGACGGGCACGTTGCACAGAGCCGCGATTCACTGCGGCCGTGAGCGGATCGGCAATGTACATTTTCGAGAATTTGATAACAAGCCGCGTCGGGTCTCTTAGTAAATCCGTCGTATAGGTTGGGAAGTAACCGTTGCCGACCACATTGACGGTGTCGCCCAACACATAAACCTGCTCGATCTTCGAAGCCCGCGGCAGCTCAGGCGTATTTTCGCCGGTGTAAATCAAGAATTCCACACGCCGGTTGCGAAAACGATTCGCTTCCGTCGAATTGTCATTCAAAGGCATCCATTCGCCATAAGGAATGGGATTGAAAAAACGCGACGAGCTGATGCCCTGCTCGACCAGGAAGCGGATAACGCTGTTGATGCGCCGTTCCGCCAGTTTGATATTATATTCATCCGTGCCGATGTTGTCACAATGGCCTGAAATCCCCACGGGCGAATCGCTGTAAATCTCTTTGAGAATTCTCGTGACGTCATACAAAATGGGAAACATGTCTTTGCGAATCACGGATTTGTCGAAATCGAAATTGATCATGTTCGTGGTATCGCGCATGGTCAGCTTGATGTTGCCGCCCGGCTGCTGTTCAATGGTGAGCTTGCCCTGGGATTGCTTGACAATCTCTTCGGCCATTTTCAGACGCTCAGCCAATTGTGCTTCCAAATCGCGAATGCGTTCTTCCGCTTCTTTTGCGGCAAGGCGCGCTTCTTCAGCTTCCTGGCGGGCGCGACGCGCTTCCGCCAATTCGCGATCGATATCCCCGCGCGCCGAAGCGAAATCTTGTGGCTGCGCTGTGCCAAAATTGAAGGAGAGAGAAAAACGATGCGCCTGAGAATCAAAAGCATCGAGCGGGCTGTAGGCATAGTCAAAGTGCGTACTCGAGCCGCCAAACCAGTTCATCGGAATGATCAAACCGAACCCGGCGCCCCAGCGTGAATTGTCTTCATTATGAAACTTGTAGCCGCCGCGCGCGGCAAAAACTTCTGAAAGAAAAATTTCTGTGCCGGCTTGCAGGCGAATGTCTTTATCATCCTTGTCCAAGAATTTTGAGGCATCGAGACCGACACTCCATTTCATTTGCCGGCCCATGCTGCCCAGGCCGATCGGCACATGCGTCGCGACGCCCGCGCGAATCGTCTCCGGCAAAAGGTTGGCGCTACCGCCGCCGCCAAGTTGCAACTTCTTCAAAGTGAAATTTTGCAGCGTCGCGCCCACGGAAAACGAGTCGAGCCAGTAAAGCGCGCCGAGATCAAGGCCAATGCCCGTGCCGACATTGCTCACGAGATCCTGCCGCACGCCCTTGAGCGCGGCGCCAAAAGAGAGCTTGTTGTTGAGAAGATAAACATGGTTGCCGTAACCCAATGAAAGCACGAGATCGTTGCTGTTGAACGTGCCGGGGACGGGCGAAAAATCCGGATTAAGGGCGGTAATCTCACCTTCATCAAAATAGCCGAAGCTGAGGCCCAGGCCGCCGTAGCGCGTTGCAATCGCGCCCTCGATCGCGCCTTGATAGGTGTCATCGATCCACTGATGAAAATGGAATGACAATGATTTGTGGTTCATCGTCAAGCTGCCCAGGCCGCCGACATTGTAGCGCATGACGCTGATATCGTTGGCAAGCGCGGTGAACGCTTCACCCATTGCCACCTGTCGGGCATACGGACTGACGCGCAGCATTGGTGCGGCGTAGCGGCCCGCCACTTGTGCCTGCGCCAAGGAAAATCCGGCGCACACGATCAACGTTGCTAACGTTGCACAACGCGAGAAAGATGGAATATTTTTCATAGGATTGATCCTGAAAGTCATCGACATAAAAGCTTTGGAAAAAGTTCGGATTTAATTCGGCCGTTATTGAATAATGACCAGCTTGCGAATGACCGAAGTTTCTCCATCTCGTCCTTGCGGTTGACCCGTCAGGCGCACGAAAAATTTAACGAAGTAAGTTCCGCTGGCCACGGCGGCGCCATTATCCGAACGCCGGTTCCACCAGCCGTCAGTGATAACTGCCCCATCCGTCGCGGCAATTGTGCTTCTGCCATTAAACAAAACCTGCCCACTCGGAATCGTGGTTACCAGATCGCTGGCGAGGTTGTAAATTTCGACGCGCTGAATCGACATATTACCAGACCGGACGCGCGCCTGCAAGCGAAGCAGTTGATGGCCTTGTGAGCTTACAAAGGGATTGGGCGCAACGTCGAGAGCAAATGGTTCAGACAGAGGATTAACCGGCGGCCCGCCGCCGCGCACGGCAATCGTATCTGCCGCGACATCACCGGCGAAGGGATCGGTATAGCTGGCATAAACATCGTCGCCCGCGGAAACACGCAAGCGATAATCGCCGCCGGCGGTGGGAACATCCGTGAGCAGAATCCCTGTGCGCGTGCGAAACTCACCTGCGTTTGCGGCAATTTCATGCAGCGTTACAACCTCTTGTTCGCCGCCTAATCGGGAAGTAAGCACCGCCTGAATCGAATCAACCGCTGTCGCTGAGAGGTTTTGATCCGTTTCTCCCGTTACCCGCAGGTAGATCAAACCCGAAACTTCTGTTGAGTCGATGCTTGCGCCACTAATGTTTTCGATGCGAAGTTGGGCAAACGAACGTTGCACAACCATGGCGGTGTCGCCGCTTGTATCTGCAGGGTCAAGCGGATCGACGTAACTGACCATTAACACATCGCGATCTTGCACTTCAAGCGAGTCATTCGCGCGTGCAACCGTGTCAAACGCCGCCGGTAGTCCGCCGCGAAATTCAGCAAAGTTGGTGGGGTTAACCCGCAGCAAAACACTGACGGAATCCTGCGTGAGTGTGCTGCGCAACATGACTCGAACCGTGTCGCGTATGCCGGCAGTGGGCGCAAGCGTTGGGTCATTCACCGAGATAAAAACGCTGTCGCTCGGCGTGTTGGCAAGTTTAAAAACCTCCGTGGGATTGAATTGGGCATCGGTGAATGAGGTGCGCGAGGGGCCGGTATCCATGACGGTATAGCCAATGCGCCAGCTTTCCAACACCGGCGTGTTTGCCATCATGAACGGCGAGTTCGTGCGCAAGGTGGCGCGCAAACGCAGGGCTTGTTTGCCGCGCAAAGCCGGCGCGCGTGCCGACAAGCTGGTGACGGAATTCTCGGTTTCATTGAACGAGGCGAGCACGGCATTGCTTTGCGCGTCGAGTATATCAACCGTGACAAATTGCCCCTTGGTTGGAAACGCGAGCAGCCGCCAATCCGTGACGACTTTGTTGGCAGAATCGGAAATCACGGTTGAAACCACCGTACCCGGGTCCTCAAAACGGATGAAATGTGAAGTTGCACGAATGCCGGTGAGCACGGGTGTGCGCAGCGGGCTGGAGGTTTCAAGGCTCACCTGAAATTGAAACAGGCTATCGCCGTTTAGTTCGTGAATGGGATTGATCGCGCTGCTTCTCAAATTATAAGAATCGCCCTGGCTGGTGGGACCATAGAACGGGCGCGTAAGAATGTCGCTCCGGCTATTCGAGGATCGCATACGTAAGCTGATGCGTGTGCCGTCGCGGCCGGGCGTGTTGAAATCTTCGCCGAACCAATACAAAGAGTCGAAATCCACGGCGCGGCCAAAGGAAAAAATTCTTGAGATAATGGAATCCTTCGCGACATAAGCCAATCGCTGCGGCGTCACATCCGTGCCGTTGCTGCGGTAGGCGACAAGAGTGCGGTTATCGGCGATGCGATCGGCGTCCGTAAGGCTGGGCAGCGGGCTTTCGAAGCGGAAGAAAATGCTGCCCGCCGGCGTCACTTCAATGAGGCGATTGTTGCCGGCATCACTGATGAGAATGTTATCATTATCCAAAATATCGGCGTCGTTGGGGCGAGTCAATGTCGTATTCGAATTGCCAGCTACTCCCGTGCCAAATTGGAAGATTCTGGTCAGCGTGTCGCCGCCGCGCTGCACCAACACGACGCGATGATTGCCCTGATCCGTGACGAGATAAACATTTGGGCGATTCTGATCGACTTCGACATCAACCGGGGAGCGGAAACTCTCGCCGGTTAACGCCCGCAAGCCGGCATCGCTGTTGGGAATAGTGACATCTGCTTCAATCAAACGATCGTTTCCGGTATCACAAATAATGATTTTGTTGAATTGATTGGGAATCACGACGGCGTCCGACGGCCGCAATAACTTGAAGGCATCACTGATGGCATTATACTCCCATACGATTGTCGGCCCGCCCTCCAAATCATATTTTACCACATGACCGGCGCCATCAGCATCGTCAAAACCGGTGATGATGACTTGCGGCCGTCCGTTCTCCACGAAAGAAAACGCGTCGGAGGGCGTGAAAGCGAGATCAATTTGAAAGCCGATATCGCCTGCGCCGGCGCTGCCCTGAACATTGTTATAGGTGAAGACGGACTTCGTGCCGGCATCTGTGACCAGATAAAAATTAGGGTTGGCTTGAAAGACATCGATGTCAACGACGGTTCTCACCGCTTTTTTGCCGATATACCCAGCTTCGATGCCGCGCAGAAACACGCGAAAATCCGAGCCGGTGGCAAGCGTCGAATCGATGGTCAGCAATGAGACCTGGCCCGTGTCAGCCCCAGAGATTTTGGTGAAATCGAGAACGACGTTTTTAAAACTCTGAATGCGCGCGTTACTGCGGAAATCGTCGCGCCATTCACGCTCCTGCTGTTGCGCTTGGGCCGCATTGCCCCAGCACAGCACCACAGCCATGAAAATGAGGCTGCCTTTCACGCTTCGCCGCAACATTGCCGCAAAGCACGACGAATCAGATCCCTTTTGCATGCTTGGATCATCCTCTAAAAGTGAAACGATTGATTTGGAGTCAACACGAAAAATGGTTTTGAATTTTCCCTTACCCAAACAAGAGAGCGGAGACAAGATGGCGGCTTGCTGCCTTCTCATCCATCGGTATGAGCACATGGCGGGATAAATGAGATCAGCTCCTTCCTGATAAAAGAAGGCTGAACTCACAAGACACTAGAACGCTGCACGAACTGGTGGCGGGACTATTTTTGTGCAGTCAACTGGCTACATTATAATACTTTTTGGCAGAATGTCAACAACTTTCTTCTGTCACAGGACTGTGACAGCCTGGCAAGGTCTTTCGAATTGAACTCGAAGGCTGAATGCCAGGCTTGTCGGAGATGTCTCCCGGTAACAACGACGGTACCAGCTTTTATTTCGATGCCGTTGGCCGTGACGATGCCGGCGGCGGCGTGACGCTGGTGGGAATCGTCGTGGTGCTGCTTCCGGCTGTGCGCAAAATGATTTCATCGCCTGCCCTTGCCTGCAGGCTGTCGCCCGCGCTTTCACGATTGCGCGCCAATTCTAAAAATCCTTGATGATTCAAGATCAAAATGAATTCGCCTTTAGTTGCGGCGCTGGTACGTTCGACGAATTTTGCGTCCACGCTTTTCTTATTGATTTGACAGGCGAGCGCCATGCCGGTGCGCCAGCCGGCTTTGGCGAGCATGGGCGCCGGCACGTTGGTCACGAGATTGCCGTAATGATCGCGATGCAAAATTTCGCCGACAATACCGGCGTCAGTGAGATTCGCCGGCACGCGCTCAAACATCACCGGATCGGTTATCTCCTTGCCCGCATCGCTCAGGCTTTTGCCTTTTGACAAATGCGCCGCCGCCGGTCCAAAAATGTCTCTTCCCTCAAACGTGTTTGAGGTTGCGCCGCGGCGGTACCACAACACGTTGCTAATTTCAACCGCGCGCTGCAAACCTGAGGTTTTGATGACATCTGTAAAAATGCCGTTATCCGGGCCGACGAAATATTTCTTGTTTTGGGTTTCAACGATGATGCGCCGGCGACTGCCGCCGCCTTCCGGATCGACAACCGCCAGAAAAATGGTGCCCTCCGGGAATTCATTGGCGGCCGTGGCAAGAACATAACTCGCCTCGCGAATATTGTAATCCGGAATGGCATGTGTGATCGTGGCAATGCGCGCGTCCGGGTGGATCGACAGGATCGCGCCCTGCAAGGCGCCGGCATACGGATCATTCCAGCCATAATCGGTGAGAACGGCAATCGTCGGCGAAGAACTGCAACCGAAACCCGACAGCAGCGCGGCCACGCCCGCCAATAAAACTCGTCGTAACATTTTGCCTCCGAGTTGGATGGATAAAATGCCGGCTAAAATTCGACTTTATCACAAGAATTTTCACTAAAGCCGGACTTTACCTGGCTTGGTTCGGCTCGTTCCCGGGTCGTGTTGTCGTGCCAAGGTGCTTAATGGGAAAGAGAACTAACGCATAATTTTTTTAAGCAACATTTCTTGCAGCAGTTGCTGCATATCGAGCTTCTTGTATGCGGGCGGAATTTCAAACAAAGCGGCGTCCACTTTTTGCGGTTTGATGCTGGTGATTTCCAGAACATTCATGCCGCGACCTTGTGAAAGTTGCTTCGACAAAATCGGCAGGTCTTGCATCTCTTGCGGCCACATGCCGCTCTCCTGCAATTCCGCGATCTCGCCCAATTCCATTTGCGCAACAAAATCTTCGAAAGCGCGCCGCAATTCGGGAAATTGTGCTGTGCCCCAGAGTTCCAGGAGCTGGCCGGAACGGCTCGCAGTATAGCGCGTACACGCAAAACCATTGACGACTGCCCGTTCCGCGGTTTTTTGGAACTCCGGCGCCGTTGGCTCGTTTGCGGCGGTTTGATTTTGTGAAAAACTCTGCAATAGATCTTTCGCGGTGGTCACCACGGATTTATTCTCGTCGGCGCTTAATTCAAGATAGGCCTGCTGCTCCGGCAAAATAACCCAGTTCAGTTTTTTATCCGAGCGCAAAATATAAACGATATTTTTGCCGAACAAACTGTTTCCGCTGCTGAGATTGATGTCGACGCGGATGACATTCGCGCCAAAATGATACGTAAACTGGTCGGCGCTGAGCGCCAGGCCGCGCTTTTTCATTTCCGCCAAAAGTTGAGGCACCGGACGCGACAGCACTTTGCTGGCCGAAAAGCCGAAAGCCTCTTCCTCCGGCGTGGGCGCGTCTTTGATTTCGCCCGCCAATGTGAACAGGACTTCGCGCGGAATGGAAAAATGGCGCTGCTGAACCACGCCGGTGAACGATTGCGCTGTCACGGCTGCTACAAAACCCAATTCCAAAAGCAAAACGGCGAAAATTCGTTTAAAATTCATCGCTTGCACTCCGGCATAAAACTCAGACTGTGAGAAAAAACTGGGCGAAATTGCACGCTTCGACAAGCTGAGCGTGCAACATGTTCAGCCTGTGGAACAAACCATCATAATCACACAGCCTGACTCCTAACGCACGAAAGGCCGGCGGGATTTGCCGCCGGCCTCGTTAATTTGATTTAAAGATGCTGTGGAAATCAATTCACTGTTTCCAAAACTTTTTTGATGCGCTCGAACGCAAAATCGAGATCCTCGCGCTCGATCACGAGCGGCGGTGCGAATCGAATGACATGCTCGTGTGTCTCTTTACAGAGCAGGCCTTCGTGGTACAACGCTTCACAAAAACGCCGGGCGCCGCCGGCTTCCGGCTTCAGTTCCACGCCGATAAACAAGCCGCGGCCGCGCACTTCTTTGATGTGCTTGCTTTTAATCGTGCGCAAGCGCTCGAGAAAATAATGGCCAAGTTGCGCTGAGCGCTCGGTGAGTTTTTCTTCGATCAAAACCTTGAGGGCCTCGCGGCCTACGGCGCAGGCGAGAGGGTTGGCGCCGAACGTACTGCCGTGATCTCCCGGCTTGAAATTGCCCAAAATCGCCTTGGTTGAAATCACTGCCGATACCGGGTAGAAACCTCCGGAAAGCGCTTTGCCGAGAATCAAAACATCCGGCTTCACGCCTGCTTCATGTTGATATGCGAAAAGCTTGCCGGTGCGGCCCAGGCCGGTTTGGATCTCATCCATCAACACCAAAACATTTTGCGCGCGGCAAAGCTCTTGCACTTTGTTGAGATAACCTTTCGGCGGAATCAGGATGCCGCCCTCGCCTTGAATCGGCTCGACCAGAAACGCGGCGGTGTTGGGTGTAATCGCGCGGGCGAGCGCATCAATATCGCCATACGGGATGAACACGAAGCCGGGGGTATGCGGTCCGAAATCTTTGCGATATTGCGGCTCTGAAGAGAACGAGATGACGGTCGTCGTGCGGCCGTGAAAATTGCCGGTACACACGATGATTTCGGCTTTGTTCTCGGGAATGTGCTTGGTCATGTAGCCCCATTTGCGCGCCGTTTTGACCGCCGTCTCCACCGCTTCGGCGCCGGAGTTCATGGGCAACACCATCTCCATTTCACACAAATCCGCCAATTCTTTATAAAACAAACCAGTTTGATTGTTGCGAAACGCCCGCGAGGGCAGCGTCAATTTTTTGGCCTGCTCGATGAGCGCCTGGTAAATGCGCGGATGGCAATGGCCCTGGCTTACCGCGGAATATGCGCTCAGAAAATCGAGATACTTTTTGCCCTCGACATCATAAACCCAGATGCCTTCCCCGCGTTCGATGACGATGTCGAGCGGATGGTAAATATGTGCACCATAAATTTCCTCTAATTGAATGTAATCTTTTGCCGTCATTGCTGGCTCCTTTCGCGCTTGTGTGTTCATGGCTGATCTAGATTTTGTTTATGTCTAAGGTGTTTATCACCGTTTGCTTTTGCGAGAACCTATCTGATTTCTTAATAAAATTTTGCGCGTCGTCATAAATTTTGTGGTAACGAATGTAAGGCAGCCGCCGCTAAAAGCAAAGAGGAAAATGGCGGCTGAAACGGGATTGTAACAGGCGCCAGAAAGCATTTAGTTTCGGACTCATGAGAATAAATTCAAGTGGCCGTTTACAAAATTTCGGCGTGGAGGGCCACGGGAATTACACCCCAAATGATCACATGAAAAAACTTCGAACGATGGAGAGAAAAGCATTGTATTCCGCAAAGGGAGTCTTATATTTGTCAGCAAATACTGCTGTGTTTATCTTCTTTACAACTGCGTCCACTTGCAACATAAAGTCAAACTTATCATGTACAATCATAAAAAATCAAGGTTTGTAAACTTTTAAAAAACAAAAAACATCTTGTAGAAATTTAGTAGGACATGGGTTCATGTTGTGGCATAGTGCTTGCGTTAAAAAAAGTTGGAACATGAAGCTAGGCTAATCCATTTAAATCATTGTGAACTACCTCATGCAAATTCTGCGAGTTTTCATAAAAGTTTTGAACCAATCAAGGTTTGCCAAGGAGATGATCTCCATGAAACCAAAAACCTTTATCTTGGCTCTTGGGCTGATGCTAATGAGTTTCGTGATCAGCGGTTGCTACACGCAACTTGCGCGTCAAACTCAAGATGACGAGGGCGTGGCGCAGGAAGCCGTGCAAGAAGAGAATGGCGATATGGAAGAATACGCCGAGAACGACACCGAATACGTCCCTGATCAGCAATCTGAGTATGACGTCACGAATATTTACGTTTACGACTACTATCGTCCTTATTATTGGGACCCGTGGGATCCCTGGTATTACTCATGGTACTATCGCCACCATCCGCGCAATCGCTTTTATGTTTCGGTAGGCTGGGGCGCGTACTATGATTACTGGGATTGGTGCGGCACGCGCTGGTCCGGGTATTGGGATCCGTGGTATCGCGATCGTTACTATTGGTGGGGGCCGACGGCGGTTTACAATCCTGGTTGGTACTATCCCGACTATTCGCCGATTTATGATCCACCCCAACCGAGCAAGAAACGTGATTTTGGCCGTCGAGGCGCACGAGGCTCAGATGATGATGGCACGGTTGCCGATCGTCGCGGCAGCCTGAGCAAGCCGATTGCTGATCGTTCAAGCATCAGCAAGCCGGGTGAAACTGTGTTTGACCGCGGCGCGGACGGCTCTTATCGCCGGCAACGGCGCACAGAGGTTGACACACGCGACCGGGCAACGCCGGCCAGCGATGAGCGTGCGACGGATCGCCGCCGAGTCTCTCGCCGCGCTACTGACAGCGATCGCACAACCGAGGCCGTAACGCCTGCGCGCGGCGATGACCGGACATATACTGCTCCGGCGACGAGCAAAAACCCCACAAGCGTGAGCAAGCCGAAATCCCCGGACCGGCGTGAAGCCGTGAAGCGGAATGATGGCCGCCGTTCGTCCTCGGGAAGCAAGACTTCCAAAGAAGGTTCCACCACTCGCAAAGTAGCGCCGAAGCGTGAATCTTCTAGCAGCAGCGGCTCAAGCAGCCCGAGTTGGAATCGAGGCGGCTCGTCCGGCAGTTCCGGCGCAGCCAAAGGAAGCTCTTCTTCTGGAAGCTCCTCCTCTGGATCAAAATCCAGCAGCGGTTCTTCCAATCGCCGCGGTAAAAACTAACGCCAGGAAAAGGAACGCATTGTAAACGCGAGATGGAGAATTTATGAGAATAAAATTCAGTTTGCTCGCCGCGCTAGTCGGCCTGAGTGGTTTGCTGATCTCGGCGCAGGCGCAGGAAGAATTGTTTCAGCGCGGCATCGAGTTCGGTGTCGGCGGCCGGGCCATGGGCATGGGCGGCGCATATATCGGCGTCGGCGATGACTACAGCGCCGCGTTTTGGAATCCCGCAGCGCTCACCCAGATTCGCCGCCTCGAGGGTTTTGCGACGTTGAGCTACGCCCAACGCGAAGATAACGCGACATTTGATTTCTACCGCGAAAATGACAAGGCTTCATACACGAATTTCAACAGCATTGGCCTGGCCTATCCAATTCCAACCTATCGCGGCAGCCTGGTTTTTTCACTGGGCTATCATCGCGTGCGGCCCTACGACAGCAATTTCAGCTTCTCGTGGTTCAACAACACGCCGGACGATTCGGTAAATCAGCGCTGGAGCGAGTTGGAAGACGGCAGCTTGAACAACTGGACGTTTGCCGGCGCGTCTGAGATTGCTCCCAACTTTTCAGTTGGCGCTTCTGTGAATTTATGGTCGGGCAAAAATGATTTTCTTGCCAGCTTCACAGAGAGAGATGTGCTTGATCTGTACACCTTTGATTCCTATCGCAATGATAATGCGCTGCTCTCGGAGTTCTCCGGCGTCAATTTCAAGCTTGCCGGCCTCTATCGCGCGTCGTCATTGCTGCGTCTCGGTTTCACGCTGGCAACGCCCACAACCTTCACCGTCAAGGAGAAATGGAACACCTCGGACGAAACGGAATATGACGACGGCGAGGTCGAACAAGGCAATGACAACGGCAGATTTGAGTATAAAATTCGTTCGCCGTTTTCACTGGGCGCGGGCGCCTCGGTCAATGCCGCCGGCTTGCTGCTCTCCGGCAGCGTCGAGCACAACGATTGGTCGCAAATTCGCTATACCACTGAACCTCCCATCGAGGGTCTCTCGCGCAACGAGGCCAATGATGAACTGGCGCGGAATTATCGCGCCACGACGCGTGTACGTTTGGGCGCAGAGTTTACCCTGCCCGTGCTCGATGTGCAATTGCGCGGCGGTTATCTTTTGGATCCCAACCCGCTGGAAGGCTTACCGGGCGACGCCGACCGCGAATTCTTGACTGCCGGCGTGGGCATCTTCCTTGATAAGCAAGTCCGTCTTGATCTCGCCTTTGTCACCGGCGAATGGCGCGATTATAAACAACCGCTTGATGATCTCAGCGATACGTTGGTGCCGGTGTCAGAAAAAATTACCTTAAACAAGGCCTTTGCTTCTCTCGCATTTCGTTTCTAGAAGGATCGGCTTGTGAGGCGCTTTTTCCAAGTTGTACAAATTATACTCAGCATTTTCGTCACCGCTAGCTCTCTGCAAGCGCAAGAGCGGGCGGTGACGTTGTTTTTGAAAAACGGCGAATCTTTTGCATGCACGGTTCTTGACGTGTGGAAGAGTACGGTGTATTTCGAAGCCACCTCCAAAAGAGATGCTTACACCTACGGCGAAGCCGTCGCCCTGGAAAACATTAGCCATATCCGGCTTGCCAACGGCACGGAATTGACGCCGCAAGCATTTGTCGAATCATGGCAAAATAAGCGCGTGGCCACCCCGGCGCCAACGCCGTCTCCAACTCCAGAGCCAAAACGCGAGGAACCTCCTCCCCCAAAAGCAACGCCGGCTCCGCAAACGCAAACGCCGCCCCCCTCTTTATTCCCCTCAACAGCAGCAAAAATCAAACTGCCCTATGCCGCATTGGATAGCGCGCGCGCACGCACGGCTGTCGGTTCGAATTGGATTGAGCCGCCAAAACCCCCGATTACCGCTTCGATTGAATTTTCCCAACTTGCGGATTTGCTGGCCGAGGGCGGTATGGCAGGCAAGTTGTTATATCAGGTGAGCAAGGGTGAGTTGGCCGGACGGGAGCTTACCGAAAGCCAGCGCAAGCTGGTTGATGCGCTGTTGCAATCGCGCGCGTGGGCTTACCGCAAGGCGGAGTTGCGCGAGGCGCATTTAAAAGCCTACCAAGAGTTTGGCCGACTCGGACAAGGCAATCAACAACGCTTGCGCGAACACTTCAACTTTCAAGCTTCAAATGAGACGTATGCCTTCTTGGAATTTGTGCAATTCCTGCAAGCTGAAAATGCGCAGCTTTTCACCGATAAATGGCAAAAAGTTGAAACCGTCTTTGCTCCTGAAGCTGCAAACGCGCTGCTGGATATTTTGGCAAATTATGATGATTGGTATTATCTCTACGGCCAGGAGATAGAAAAACTTTGAAGTATCATCAAAACGCTCGAACGCTAAACCAGCCAATTTCGAGCGATTCAACTCGCCCTCACTTCTGACATTCATCCTCCCCCAACGAACGCCCCGGAACAATCGGACAGACATCCGGATGCGGCATGCCTTGCAGGCAATAAAGCTGACGGCGGGCAATCGTTTGCGGTTGGCGCCGATCTTCGACGTCTGCTAAAACGCCATATTGGCATTGCAGGCATTTCGCCGGCTGCCAGTCGAAGCCGGTGGCCACGCTGCGCGCCACCAACGCCGTGCTGGAATTCCACTCCGCCTTTGCATGCGGCGGCTCCACAATTTCCACCCGGCGAATCTTTTCGAACACGACGCGCCCGCGATTTAACGTGAATCTGCCGCGGAATTCGATTTTTGCGCCGGGCGCGAGCTGATGGCGATCCTGAAAATCGCGGCTGACAACGGCATAGCAATCATCGTCAAGATGATCCAAATCAACAAAGGCTTCTGAAAACGCCACTTGAAAACCGCGCAGGCGCAACTCCTCGGTTTTCGGATAGAGAAACTTTTGGAATCGCGGCTTCACCGCCGTAATCACGCCAAGCACGCTGGCCTCCCGCCCTTTCATCCGTTCCACCCATTCGGCAAAATCCTTATAGCGCTCGCGCCATTCTTCGTACTCGGCTTCCGGGATTCTCAGCTCCGGGCGATTGTTGACTTTTTCGTCGAGAAAGTACTGGCACCCTTCACATAATCGTCCCACGTGTTGATAGCCGCGATAACACGGCTTGCCCTTCTCGAACAATTTGCAGCGCCATCGAAAATAAACACACCCGCCGGGAAAGCATTGCTTGCGCTCCAGAATGTGAAAGGCCGAGACTCTGTATTCGAATTTTTCATGGCTATCATGGCGGCAGCGAAAAACATCCAGACGTTTGAATTCGTTGCGATAGCGCATTGCGTGCTCATAAATGTATCAACTGGTTTTCACCATCTAAAGAATAATACGGTATCAGCCGCAGCCAAAAGGCAGAATGATGGTTTGCAGAATATTTTTTAATCATTCTGCCGAATCATTGTTCTGCCTTTCAAAATCTTCGCTGTCGTGATAATTTTTCCAAACGGATACTAATGAATTTTGACATTCACGTGGGAGCAATTCCCAAAAGTAGGTGTTTCAAAATAGCCCTTTCATTGAGCCGCGAAATTATGTCACCACTTCGTGGTTTCATGAAGAAAAAATGCCAAA
>SZPB01000071.1 GCA_030263535.1 Cytophagia bacterium CHB2 | reverse complement strand
CATCGCACAGGTTGGGGGATCGAGTATTATGTTGAAGCGGAGTTTGCCAGTGCACCAGCGCCGCTCCGGTTGACTGCACCGCCGTCAGCGCCGGCGCTGGGTTATTTGATCACACAGTAGAAATACGAGGAATAGATGGCTCGAACATTAGCCATTCATGGCGGACAGCCTGCCTGCCCACAACCGCCGCCGCCGATGTATCCGGGCGTGGTGGAAATGACGCCGGGCAGTTTGTCAAGATCAGATTCGGTGCACCAGAAGCAGCCGCCAGCGAACACAGCGGTTGCACGCGCAGCGCCTGCCGTATCCGCTTGCGGTGAGCCTGCCGAACTCGCTTGCGGTGAGCTTGCCGAACTCGCTTGCTTGCTGGAGGCGCCATCAGATACGGCCGTCATTTTTTCCGCTGCGGGATCTGCGAGTTTCTTCAGCTCTGCCTGGGGCGTGAAATTTAAGGCTTCGGAATTGAGGCAGTAGCGCAGTCCGGTCGGGCGCGGCCCATCGTCAAAAACATGGCCGAGGTGGGCATCGCAGCGGGCGCAGAGAATCTCCGTTCGCATCATGCCCAAACTGTAATCACTGTGCTCGGCAATGTTGCCCTCGGCGAGGGGAGCAAAGAAACTCGGCCAGCCCGTGCCGGAATTGAATTTGGTTGCCGACGAGAAAAGCGGCAATCCGCAACACACGCACGAATAAACGCCTGCTTGCTTGTTATCGAGCAATGTGCCGCAGAAAGGACGCTCGGTTCCTTTGTCGCGGGTAATACGATATTGGTCAGGCGTGAGCAGCGCCTGCCACTCGGCCTCGCTTTTCACCACTTTTGGCATGGTGAGAGCTAACAACTGGCCGTCTTTATTGAAAACATGCACCATTATCATGGTTCGTTCTTCTCCGGTCTTATGATTGATCGTCTCCTCGTTCGCTTCACTCCGCTGCCCGCAATTCATCACGGCAAGCAATATCATCCCGACAAGCATGCTGCGAACGAATGCGGCTGCGTGCAATTTATAAAGCCTGTATCGTTGCATGATAGATTCCTTAAACTCAGATTAACGATTCTGCCACTTCGCCAACGTATTGTTCTATCATAGAAACGAATGGCTGGGAGATTTCATTCCCAAGGCTTTGGCTTTTTTCGTGACTTCTGGAGAGAAGAATAAAATCAACATAAGAATGCGAAGCAAGTTGTTTTATAGCATCTTTCAAATGCGTGTGCAGGAGTCGTAGTCTTGCCTCTTGTGGGGCACTGTCGCAACTGTGAGTTTAGTGGCTTCGACAGCCGCCCACGAGGGGCGGGGGCTACAAATCTGTCCATTCAACTAAAAACCGCTATAATGTTGCTAAAGACCGCCGCAGCGCTAGGGTGTGGCCGCCCCCCTTGTCTTGCATAGTCGATGAGGCTAGACTTTTCGGTTAAACCTCTACTACTCCTCGTGTTCTGCTCCGGTTTGCTTGAAAAGAAATCATCGATTGAAATAAACTCGCCTGCCGAGAATCCTGGAATTTCATCGCCCAGAACCCTTTAAAAAACAACCTCTGTATTCTTCGATGATTTCATCGAAAAATTGCCTTCGAGTTTTCCTCTTCTGGCGCCTCTTTCTGTGAACTAACTCTTTGTTTTTTGGATCAGCGCATGACGCATGACGTTTGGCATATTGCTTGTGATAGGATTACACGACGACTATAAGAAATTGCAAATCTTTCGCGTTGTTCAACTTCAATTACAAGGAGTGAAGCTATGCCAACAAAACGTTTTTCAAAATTCGCGATCGCGGCGATGACTGCAGCAATTGCGACGTTGAGCTTTGCCGGAGAGCCGAAGAATTCCGACAAAGCGCCCAACCTCGAGGGCAGCTACAAATTAATCATGCGCCGGTTGCCGGACGGCTCGATGCACACCGCGCCGGAAATCAACGGGCTGCTCACGTTTACCAAAACGCACAAAAACCTCAACATCGTGTGGAAGGATGCCCAGGGTAAGCTTCATTCGCACGCCGTCGTGTCCACATATAAACTGACGGCCACAGACTACAGCGAGACTATTTTGTTCGGCGTTGAAAACGACGCCACGGGCGCGCAGAGAACCAATTACGATTTATCCGGCCAAAGCCGCAGCGTTCCGGTCGTGGCCAACGGCAATCACTTGGAATTCCAACTGCCGTTTGATCACGCGAAGATGGCGTTCGACGAAAACTGGATCACGACGAAAACCGAAGGCAAGTTCACGGATTATTGGGAACGCGTGGAATAACTCACGCGCAGCCGTGACGCAACGATTTCACAAAAAGCATGCGCGGCGTTACTCATCTTTATCACCGCTGCTGGTTTTGTAGCCGTAACAGTTGATTGCGGCCATGAAATTGAAGGATGTTTTGACGACTCCGAAGTTGTTTGACTTAAACCAAAAGGAAGGTACTATGAAAAAGTTTTTGCTTTTTTTCGTCATCACGATTTTTGCGGCGCCGTTTATGGCCTGCGACCAAAAGCCTGCCGTTGCCGAAGAAACGCAAATCGATCTGGTGGCGCGCGGCGAATATCTGGTTACCACTGGCCTTTGCCATGATTGTCACTCGCCAAAAGTGTTTACGGCGAAGGGTGAGCCGATACCGGACTCGACGCGCCTGCTCTCCGGACACCCGGCCGAGCACCCTCATCCGGATTGGATGCCTTCAGATTTACAGAAACGCCATATCATCACCTCTGCTGATCCCATGCTCACCGCATGGGCCGGCCCGTGGGGCGTGAGCTTCGCCGCCAACCTTACGCCAGACACCAGCACCGGCATTGGCGAATGGACGGAAGATACCTTTATCCGCACGCTGCGCAGCGGCAAACATCAAGGCTATCCCAATGCCCGCGATATTCTGCCGCCCATGCCGTGGCAGTTTATCGGGCAAAAAACTGACGCGGATCTCAAAGCCATGTATGCCTATTTGCGCAGCCTGCCGCCGGTGAAGAATCAAGTACCGTTCCCGGTGCCTCCTGGCGCGGCTGAAGCCCATTGATTCCCAACCCGCAGGATGGTTATGACAACCTTCAAAATCGGGCGATGCGTACACTCATCGCCCGATTTTTTTATGTCATGCCACCGCCCGGACGGCAATGATTCGCAATTATTTTTAACGGCCTCTTGTGTTTTTCTGATTTCCTGCCTACTCTTTCCTGCATTTCAAGCCGTAAGGATTCTCGCTTAAATAACTTGCCCATATCACAAACCGCGAATGGAGGCAAAGAAACGCGAATTTTGAAATTAGCGATTATTCGCGTTCATTCGCGGTTTCAAAAACGAGTAAGTTATTTAAATGGCGCTCCTAAGCGGTTCGGCTCTTCAATGACGATCGCCCGGCCGGCTGCCGGGCGTAAAAAAAGAAGGCCAAGTCGCGCCACCGGTTGTCATTCTTCTGAAAAACTAAACACGAAAAATGTTCGACCACCATCAAAAAGCTGAAAGCCTGCTCGAACTGGCGCGCGTTCTTACGCAACAAAACGATTATAAAGAATGCGTGCATCTCACCACGTTGACCGCCGCGGTGCTGTTTGATGCGGATGCCGCCTCGATCATGATGATCAATCCCAGCACGCAGAAAACCGTCAAAACCATTTTCAAGGGCGGCAAGGAATTCGGTGCGGGCAAATACCGTTTCGTGCAGGATGTCGTCGTCGGCTGGGTGATGAAACACCGGCAGCCCTTCCTGAGCGCCGATTTAAAAACGGATGCGCGTTTCGACAAAGATGCTTTTGAAGATGATGTCGTGCGCGCCATCATGTGCGCGCCCCTGCAAGTCCAGCGCGCCGTACTGGGATATATTCTCGTGATCAGCGAAAGCCGCGTGGGCCAGTTCGACGAGAGCGCCCTCAGGCTTTTGGAAAGCCTGGCAGCGGTGTGCGCGCCGTTTCTCAGCAACGTGCAGCAGATTCAGGAGTATTTTAACGCGCCGCTGCCGGAAGCGGTGTTGCTGGCGCAATACGAATGCCTCGGTTTGCTGGGGAAATCAAAACAGTTTGTGGAGTTGCTGCGCGCGGTGGAGTCCGCCGCGCGTTACGATGTGCGGGTATTGCTGGAAGGCCAAAGCGGCACCGGCAAGGAACGGGTGGCGCGCGCGATTCATGCCTTCAGTGCGCGCAAATCACGGCCTTTTGTTGCGATTGATTGCGGCGCCATTCAGGAGCATTTGATCGAGAGCGAGCTGTTTGGCCATGTGAAGGGCGCCTTCACGGGCGCGAACTACGAGCGCAAGGGCTTGTTCGAAGAGGCGAACGGCGGCACATTGTTCATGGATGAAATCGCCAATTTGCCTTATGATATGCAGGCCAAATTGCTGCGTGCGCTTCAGGAGGGCGAAATCCGGCCGGTGGGCAGCAATAAATCCAAACCGGTGGAGGTGCGCATTATCGCGGCCTCCAGCGCGTCATTGCGCAAAATGGTGGAACAGCAAAAATTCCGCGAAGACTTGTACTATCGTCTGCACGTTTTTCCAATTTACATTCCTACTCTGAACGAGCGCCGCGATGATATTCCGCTGTTGGCCGGCCATTTCTTAAAAAGATTTGCGGCGGAGCAGAACAAGAACATCGAGTCGTTTAATGCTGCAGTGGTGAAATTTATGCAACAGCGCAAATGGCCCGGCAATATTCGTGAATTGGAAAACTTCGTCGAACGCCTGGTGACGCTGGCTTCTCCGGACACGAAGACGCTCAATCCCAAAATTTTGCCGCCGGAATTTCACAAGGAATTCAAGAAAGCTGTGCAGTTGCGGGAAGAGCCGGCCTCACGCAAATCTCTGCAAGAAAGCGTTAACGAATTGGAAGAGCAGCTTATTCGCCAGGCCCTGGTCGAAAGCGGTTGGAATCAATCACAAGCCGCACGCGCGTTGAACATCTCCGAGTACACCATTCGCTACAAAATTGAAAAATTGGGGATTGTCAAGCCGGAGAATTGGCAAACAAGTTGAACATCGCAGCTCTTCGAGCAGCTTGGTGAGCCACGCCCACAAAATTGAAATCCCACAAAAAAGCAAAGGTCTTTTCAGTGGGATTTCATTTTTGTGGGCGAGATACTTTCAGAATTTTATACTAACATTGAGAAGCTAATCGCGTTACAAAGCGCCAGTATCGTTCATGGCAAATCATCCGGGCGGCGGTGTTTTCAAGGCTCCCGAACTTTGGAGAAAACGGTTTTCACGCCGCTTTTTTCAAATTCAAGCTGCACCGCAAAGCTGTCATCAACCGCTAACGAACGCTTCAAGCCCATCAGCATGATATGATAATCCTTCGGCTTGAGCTGCACGCTGCCATGCGCGGGAATTTCTATGCCCCCGGTGACGTGTTGCATCGACATGCGGTCGCCCTTCATTATCGTGCGATGGATTTCGGTTACCGTGCAAACCTCGGTCTGCGCGCGCAACAAACGATCCGCCGAGCCCCCCTCGTTTTTCAAGGTCAAATAAACCACACCGTTCATGCCGGAATGCGAACCGGCGGCCATAGCGGAATCACTGCCAAGATTCGCACGGCTTTCGTGAGCCACCATCACCGGCCTTGACCAAACCTCCGCAATGCTAATGGCAGGATCGGGAGATGCTTGCCGGCAGCCCGCAAGCAGCAGGCTGAACCCTATCACTGCAAGAACTCGTTTTGACATAGCTCATCCTGTTTTGACAAATATCATTCACGGCTTCGCATGCAGCAACAGCCGGAGATCATGCACGATGTCGGCCACCGGCGCGTCATGGCTGATGAGCAGGCGCAAAACGCCGTTTTGATCCACCACAAACATGCGCGTCGTGTGATTCACCAGATAGCCGGAGGCGCCGGCAGCGATCGTTTCTTTTTCAGCATAAACGCCGAATTCGGCGTAAACTTCGCGCAACGCTTCCGGGCTGCCGGTCAAGCCGAGAAATTGCGGACTGAAGATCGCCAGATGCGTTTTTAATTTTTGCGGGGTATCGCGTTCCGGATCCACTGTCACATAAACAAATTTGACCTTGGCCGTATCTGCCTGCAAGGCATCGTGCACGCGTTTCCAGGTGGAAAGCGTCAACGGACAAACGTCCGGGCAAAACGTAAAACCGAAAAAAAGCACCACGACGTTGCCACGATACGCGCTCAGGTTGAAGGGTTGTTCGTGGTGATCCGTCAATGCAAAATCTGAAATGGGTGTGTCCGGCATCACTGTGCCGCGAAACGTGTCAGCCGATTGACAAGCCCAGCCGAGCAATGCTGCGCATAAGATCAGAGAAAATCGCATGAGTCATTCTTGCTCAAAAAGTGGTTGCCGTTGTTTTGATTGATACAAATAACGCACGTACATATAAATCGCCAGAATATCCTCCTCCGGCAAAACTTCCTCCCAACCCATCATTGCCGTGCCCGGAATGCCTTTGCGAATCAGGTGCAGGCGCGCCTGCTCGGAAAAGAACGTTGCCTGGGCCTCGTCGGTGAAGTTCGAAGGCTGATGCAGCAGCACGCCGGGATGTTCGGTTATACCGTCGCCGCGCGCGCCATGACAGCCCGCGCACAGTTCGGCAAACAAGTCGCTGCCGCGTTTAAGTTGCGGCAGGGTTGCTGCCGCCACCGGCGCGTCATATGTTTCTCCCAGCGTCTGCCGCAATTCCTGCCGGAGATTTTCCAGGCGGGCACGTTGATCCGGAGGAACGGGCTGCTCATTGCGGCCGCATCCCGTCATGATCAACGCGCAGGCCAGAAACAACGTAATCCGTTTCATCCAGCGAAATTTTTTCCGCACTGTTCCCAATTGATCACATTCCAAAACGCCGCGAGATAGTCGCCGCGCTTGTTTTGATAGCGCAAATAATACGCGTGTTCCCAAACGTCCACGCCGAGCAGCGGCTTGTGCTTGTTTGCCAAAGGCGTGTCTTGATTCGCAGTTTGCGCGATTTCCAGTTTGCCGGTTTCATTCACCACCAGCCAAGCCCAGCCGCTGCCGAAGAGAGACGAGGCAGCTTTGTTGAATTTCTCTTTGCAGGCTTCAAGCGAACCGAAGTCACGGTTGATGGCCGCTGCCAGATTTCCGGAAGGCTGGCCGGCTTGCGGACTCATCATGTGCCAGAACAGGCAGTGGTTGAAATAGCCGCCGCCGTGATTGCGCACAACCGTGCGCACGCTTTCGGGCACGGCTTGCAAATCGGACAGCAACTCGACAATCGTCATTTGCTGCAAGGCGGTATGCTCTTTGAGCGCGTTGTTGAGATTGTCGGTATAGGCCTTGTGATGGCGGCCATGATGAATTTGCATGGTTTGCTCGTCAATCGCGGCAGCGAGAGCATCCGCGGCGTAGGGCAAATCCGGCAAGGCAAAGGGATATTTCACGGCCGCGCCGGGCGCAAGCTTGGTGAAATCAATTTTAAGCTTGCCGCCAGAGCGCGGCAGCGCCAACGTTTTTCCAGCGGAAGCCAGCAACGTTCCACCGAGGGCGCCAATCATCGTTCCCAATGCTTGTCGCCGCGTGTGCAAAGAATGATTCTTGTTCATATGATTCTCCTGAGTTTGAAAACGATCTGTCGAATTCGTCGTTCGAAGGCATGCGACGAGCCAAGTTGTAGATGGAACGCCTCGGCTGCGTTGCTCAACTCACAGTTTCCATACCAAGCCCGCAATCATCGGCACTGTTCGCTTTGCAAGCAGCGCCGACTTTCTGCGACTGTCAAATCCCGCTGCGGAAAGGGCGAAAAATTAGCAGCGAATGGCTTGTGCATACTTCCGATGCAAATTGGCAGTGAGAATCAGTCAGCAAGCAGAAGTCGTGCAAAAGCAGCAGAGCTTCAGTGAAGCTGAATCTGAGACCCAATGAAACGCGATTTTTAATTTTTAGCAGAGAAGATTCAAAGCAGAATTCGGCGGTGACGAGGGGGATGGAAAATGTCCGTGTGAAATGCCGAGAGAAGACGCGTATGTTTTGCCTCAAGCGACAGTTTGATAGCCTCTTGCAGATAGAGCTTGACGGCTTGAAGTTGGCAAAGGTATAAGGTTTCTTCAAGACTATGCCTGGCGTGTGCAGGTTTGCTTTTCTCGGATTGGACTTCCACTGCTTGTACAACGCGTTTCGCCAGATAACATTTGCCTTCGCAATGCAACTGCGGTGTATTTCTGTTCTCGCAAAGTGTCTGGGAGATATATTGTTTATTGATGGTGTATTCCAACAGGGCATAAAATGGATGAAATAAAGCAATCCAATACACGCAGAGGATCAAACCACACGCGAAAGTTTTACGGGTTGAACGCATGAAGCAATATAGAAGCCGATTCCAAAAAAAGCAAGAAACATGTTGGCAAGTCCGGCTTTCCTGCCGGGTGCGTGCCGCTGCACCGCTACAGCGCTGCAATAACCATGATGATGGATGAGAAGAAATCGCCGGGCTTAGAAAATCCAGGTATAACCCAGAAAAATCGCCAGGCCCACGTGAATAATCAAGGTGAGGAACATCACATACGTGAAGGGCAGATGCAGCGTGTGCCACAGAGAAAACGCTTTTGTAGTCAACTCCAGAGTCATGCGGCTGCTTTCCAGAAAAAATTTGCGGGAGAGCAGCGGCAACATGCGGCGTGTCGCTGAGGCCGGAATATGTTGTGCGCTCAAGCGGCGATTCCATCGGCGCAGCGAGCGCCGGCGATGGATCATCAAGCGAAAGAGCGTGCGCCAGCCGGAGGTGCGCCCGGCTTTGTGCGAGTCTTGTGAATCGACAAAAAGTGTATCATTTAACCCGTCGTCAGCCAGCGCCTGCTGCACGACTCGAATCTCGGCTTCGATTTCCTTCAGTGAGAGAATCACGCCGCGCCGGTTGCGCGGCAGTTGTGCGAACAGAAAGCGGCCCACAAAGCCGCTGGCCATGACGATGATCATCGACCAAAAACTGATCGAAGCCAATCCTCCGAATTTAAAGGTGGTGTGCAAGGTGGCGAGCAGCGGCCCGGCAATGCCGAAGTAGACGTGAAATTGAAACCATGTGCGAGGGGCGCCGAGGTTTTCAAGCAAACGCCAGCGTTTGCGGATGGGATAGAGCAGCGTCAACACACAGAATAAACCGCCCACGACTCCAAAGCCCTGTCCAATCAAACCGCTGGGTTTGAGCAAGTTGTGCAACGGATGTTGCGGCCGCTCGGCCAGGGCCGCAAGATAATAGTCTGCGCCAAGGCGCAAGGCCGTGAAGATCGCCAGTGCGGTGATGAAAATCAAGCCGAAGATGATGAACATATGAATTTCGAACGCCGGCCGTGGCCGGGGAGAGATAGCATTTCCGGTCGCTAGTCTGTTTTGGGGCGCGTCCGGCTTCTTCGGCGAGGTCTCGGTTGGTTGGAGGTTCTCCGGCGTTCTTGATACTGATTGATTTTTTTTCGGAGTCAGCGTTTTCATGAGAACCGGTTGCGTCGATGAGTGCTTCATTTTCGAATTCGTGAGCCTGGCAACGGCTCGCCATAGAGCGTGCGCATGGTGACGCCAATTTCTTTTAAAAAGTCGAACGGCAAAACGCCGCCGGCCATGATGATGACGTCGTCGTTCGGAATGACTTTTTCAACACCCTCGAGATCGAGCTTTACGGCGGTGGCCGTAATCTCCTTCACTGTGCTGGGCAGAAAGGCTTGAATTCTGCGCGCTTTGATGGCGGCTTCGATCAGTTGTTTGTTACGCGGCTTGGCGCGAGCAATGTTTTTTTGCCGATAGGACAGCGTCACGCGGCTGCCGGCTTCAGCCAGCATTAATGCGCATTCGAGCGCGCTATCGCCGCCGCCGACCACCAGACAACGGCGACCGGTGACTTGGCGTGGATCAGCAAGTTGATAAATGACTTTGGCAAGTTGCTCGCCCGGCACGCCGAGCTTGCGGGGTGTGCCGCGCCGGCCCAGCGCGAGCACAACGTTGTTCGTGGTGTAGCATTTCCCGGCTGCCATGACTTCAATGAAATCATCGCGCCTCCGGATTTTCTCCACGCGTTGGTGGGTGTGAATTTTGATTCCGGTTTCCCGAATGATCTTTTGCCATTCCTGCAACAACTCTTCCTTTACCACATCGCGAAAATGGATTTTGCCGTAACCCGGCAGATGAATGGGCGCGGTCATAACGACTTTGCGGCGCGGATATTTCAACACGGTTCCACCAATGTCTTCCTGTTCAAGCGTGAGGTAGCGCAGTTTTTTCGCCGCCGCCTGCAGGGTTGCGCCCAAACCCGCGGGCCCAGCGCCGACAATGATGACATCATAGTCTGCGCGGCTTCGCTGCGGCTGGGCGGCAATCGCATCGATGCATTGCATGCCTTGCTGCAGGGAATTGCGGATCAAACCAATACCGCGCAATTCGCCCGCGACGTAAACGCCGGGAACACGCGTTTGGAAAAATTCATCGGTGAGCGGCACTTCAACCCCGTTCTTGATGCTGCCCAGAACCATCGTGATCGCATCCACCGGACAAGCGACTTCACATTTGCCGTGGCCCACGCAATGGTCCGGCTGCAGCAATACGGATTTCATATTTACCAAACCCAGTACACTCTGTTCCGGGCACGCCGTTACGCAACTGCCGCAGCCGATGCAAAAATCCTCATGAATAAATGGGTGCAATGACGAGGGTGCTTGCGCGCCCTCGCGCCGGTTCTGCTCCAGTTGGCCCCGATGAACATGCTCTTCGCGCCGGCGCTGGTTCGTACGCCAAACGATAATCAGAATGCCGATCACTAAGGTAATACCTAGTTCGATCATGGATGTCACATTTTTGTAATTCGAAATCAATACTGAATTTCTTGGGTAGAGATTTAAGCTGGTACAATTGCAGAAACGACAATTTAGCAAAAAATGCACCAGCCGTGCGCTGGGAATGCTCGAAATCTTCACATTAGATTTATTTCGGTTATCATAAGCCTCGCAGCGCATATCCGGCATTATGCTTGCTTCTTTTACGATTGTGCGAATTCAGAAACTTTTTGCTCGTACAGCGGAAAACTTTCTCCATCCAAAAAGGCTGTGCCAAAGTGCATGGCTTTTGTTGCTTTTGCACGGCCAACTGTTGGCGCAAATCTCACCCGGCCCGCTTGCACGCGCACATACGCAACTTGAAGGTTTGACCAAATGTCTGACTTGTCACGAGGTCGGCCAGCAAACGAGCAACGCCAAATGCCTGAAATGCCATGCTGCGATTGCTGAGCGCTTGCAAGCCCGGCGCGGGTATCATTCCAGGATCACTTCCATCTCTGCCGCGGGCGCCGGAGGCAAAGCGAAGCCATGTGCATCCTGCCACAGCGATCATCACGGCCTGGAGTTTGCTCTAATTCGTTGGGAAAATGGTGAGGCGAATTTCGATCACCGGCAAGCGGGTTATGTCTTGGAAGGCAAACATCAGCAAACCGCGTGTCGCGATTGCCACCAGCCTAGGCATATTCAGGAGAAGTTTGCGCGCGATGCCAACGTCCGTCCGGCGAAAACCTTTTTGGGATTGTCACAAAACTGTGCGAGTTGTCACGCCGACGAGCATCGCGGACAGCTAAAACAAAGCTGTGAGGGATGCCACGACTTTTCCGGATGGAAACCGGCGGCAAAATTTGCGCACGACCGAGCGCAATTTATGCTCACGGGCCGGCATCAAACTGTGCCTTGCGCCAAGTGCCATCCGGAAAAACCTGCACCGGTAAAGGTCGGCAAAGAAACCGTTGCCACCTTCGTGCAATACACCGGTTTACCGTTTCGAAATTGCATTCCGTGCCATCAAGACCCGCACCAGGGCGGTTTCGGCAACGGCTGCACAACATGCCATTCGACCGAGGGTTGGAAAAGCGTTCGCCGCGGCGCGTTCAACCATGATTTGACGGATTTCCCCTTGCGCGGCCGGCACACCGGCGTGGCCTGTGAAAAATGCCATACGCGCGGCGATTTCAAAAAGAAGCTGGCGCATCAATTCTGCCGCGATTGCCATCGCGATGAACATGGCGGCCAGTTCGCGCGGCGCGCGGACCAGGGACGCTGCGAAAGTTGCCACGTCGTCGAGGGATTTACGCCCTCGCGCTTCACGCTGGCCGCGCATCAAAACTCTTCGTTTGTCTTGAGCGGCGCGCATCTCGCAACGCCTTGCGGCAATTGCCATGCACGCCTGACCACAGGACAATTCGCCGGAAAAATCCTGTTTGTCTTTCCACAGCAGCGCTGTGACTCGTGCCATCCCGACGTTCACGCGAGACAATTCGCGGCGCGCTTGACCAAAGGCGGGTGCGAGGTGTGCCATTTGAACGAGAGTTGGCATGAAACCAAATTCGATCACAACACTGCGCGTTTTGCCCTGAAAGGATCTCATCAACGTGTCTCGTGCGGCAAATGCCATTCACAAGAAAAAGCGACGAAGTTGGAGATGTCGCTCCGCCCGGCGATAATGCTTCCGATTTTTGCAGATGCTCTCAACTCAACCGTTGTGACACGCTACCGCCCGCTCGATTTTCGCTGCGTCGCCTGCCATGACGATGTGCATCGCGGCCAGTTCGGCAAGCGCGAACTGGTGCGTTGTGAAAAATGCCATCAAACAACACACTGGCCGGATTTGGCCTTCGTGCACAATCGCGACAGCGCGTTCAAGCTGGAGGGCGCTCATGCAAAGGTTCCTTGTGAAAAATGCCATCTCACCAAGAAAATGAAAGATCAGGCTCTCGTAGTTGTTTACAAGCCGATCGCAAAGGAATGTGCGGCATGCCATCGTTGAACGGGACGTGCAATGCAAACAGCCAGGCCGGGGGTGGGACGCACGCCGCCGCCTGTCGCTGCAGCAGTATTTGCTCAAAGCGTTTCTGGCCCTCGGTTTTCTTGTATGTCATATTTGGGAGTCTGAGTTTTGCCGGACCCGCACATGCGCAGGTTGCAACCATCAAGCATCCGCACGGCAAAATCAAAATACCGTGCAATGCCTGCCACACCACCAAAGGCTGGAAGCCGCTGTTGCAGGAACTCAAATTCAAACACGAAGCCACCGGGTTTGCGTTGGAAGGGCAACACGCGGCAGTGGATTGCAAGAAATGCCACACCTCGCTCAAGTTTACCGGGACTTCCAACGAATGCACGGCCTGCCACAACGATGTGCATGATGGCACGCTCGGCAAGGACTGCGAACGTTGTCACACCGTGCAGGGGTGGTTGGAGATGTCAAAAATTTCGGCTGTGCATCAAGCCTCGCGCTTTCCGTTGTTGGGGCGACATCAGCATGTGGGATGCGACAATTGTCACGCCCGGCAAGGCACAACGCAGTTTGTCAATCTGCCGTTGCAATGCGGCGTTTGCCATCAGGCGGATTATCAGGCAACAACCAACCCCAATCACCAGCTCGCTGGTTTCTCGACACGTTGCGAACAATGCCACAGCAGTGCGATTACCGGCTGGGCGCTTTCCGGTACGGGAAATCTCGGCGGCTTTGATCACAGCAGAACGAGTTTCCCCTTGGTGGGCGCCCATCAAACGGTCGATTGCGGGCAATGTCACGCAAACGGCCGCTTTGCCGGAACTGCGAAAGATTGTTTCTCGTGCCATCAGACTGATTTTCAAAACACCACGAATCCCAATCATGTGACCGGCAACTTCTCGCAGAACTGCCAGGTTTGTCACTCAAGCAACGCCTGGACGCCGGCGAATTTTGATCATAACCTTACAGCATTCCCTCTGAGTGGTGCGCATTCGGCGGTGGACTGTGCGCGGTGCCACGTGAATGGCCGCTTCGCCGGCACAGCGAAGGATTGTTTCTCATGCCATCAGACTGATTTTCAGAATACGATAAATCCGAATCACGTGACCGCGGGCTTTCCGCAAGAGTGTAGCACATGCCACACAAACAATGCCTGGCAACCTTCGACGTTTGACCATGGCCGTACCGCTTTTCCGCTCGTTGGCGCGCACTCGGCGGCAACCTGCGCGCAATGTCACGTGAACGGCCGCTTTGCCAGCACTGCAAAAGATTGTTTCTCATGCCATCAGACTGATTTTCAGAATACCACGAATCCGAATCACGTGACCGCGGGCTTTCCGCAAGATTGCAATATCTGTCACACGAACAACGCCTGGCAACCGGCGAATTACGATCACAACCGCTCGCGCTTCCCGCTCACCGGCGCGCATCTGGCGGTCGCATGCAATCAATGCCACGTGAACAATCAGTACGCCGGCACACCGATGGATTGTTTTTCCTGCCACCAAAGCGATTATGAGCGCACGACCAATCCCAATCATGTCGCAGCAAATTTTTCTCAGGATTGCGCTTCCTGCCACACGACCGCGGCATGGCAACCTTCAACCTTTGATCACAGCCGTACACGTTTTCCGCTGCTGGGCGCGCACGTGACCACGACGTGCACGCAATGCCACGTGAACAACCGATATACCGGCACCCCCACGGATTGTTATGCCTGCCATCAGGCGGATTTTCAACGGCCGACAAATCCCAATCATGTGACGCTCAATTTCGCGCACGATTGCACCGCCTGCCATACCCTGAACGCCTGGCTGCCGGCAACGTTTGATCATGACAGCCAGTATTTCAGAATTTATTCCGGCAAGCATCGCGGCAAATGGCAGAGCTGCGCCACCTGCCATGTGAACGCGACCAATTACCAATTCTTTGAGTGCATCAATTGTCATGAACATAATCAGACCAAGATGGACGACAAACACAGCAACCGGCAGGATTATCAATACAACAGCCAGGCGTGCTATCGTTGCCATCCCAGAGTATGATACCGCACGGGCATAAACACAAAAAAGGTCACGGATGATAAAATCGAGTTGGCGAGACATGCTGAGAGCGATGATGCTGGCGGGGATGATGCTGGCACCGCAGGCCTTGGCGCAGAGCACGGAGACCGAACTGCCGCTGAACGAAAAGGAAGCGCACCGCGAATTTCTCGTGCGCTATGTCACGCTCGACGCGGTCTACTTCAACGGCGGCACGGTGCTGGGCGTGCGGCCCGGCGACAAGGTCTGGGTGATGCGCACTGGCCAAAGAATCGCGCCATTGGAAGTCAAGCATGTTTCGCAACATTCCGCCAGTTGTGTGATTGACAGGGAGAGCGCGCCAGGCGGGAATTTCCCCGACATCAAGGTCAATGACGTGATATTATGGACGATTCCCATGCAGGAGTATTTGAAGCGCACACGCCCGCCGCAAGAGACGCCGGCAAATCGTCCCATCGCGCCGGGGCAGAAACAAAACCGCACGGCCTCTTCCGCGCCCAAACGTTACCCCGCCAAACGCCGCGTGCTGAACAACGAGATTAACGGCCAGCTCAGCATGCAATCATTCGGTCAAAAAGACCGGAGTACGCAACCGTTCAACTTTGTGGAATCTGCTGCGTACCTGCGGTTGAATGTTGAGCGCCTGGGCGGGACACCGTTGCGCCTGACGGCGCGCGCGCGTTCTTCGCAGAATTTCCGGCAACTGGGCGCGGGCGGATTGCAGCAGCAAGCGGCAGTGCATCGCGTCTATGAAATTGCGCTCGCATTCGATTCTCCGGCGTCACGCCTCGATTTTGCATTGGGCCGCATGCTGCGGCATGACATGCGCGGCCTCGGCTATCTCGACGGCATCACGCTCGGCTATCGCTTCAACGACAGGTGGAAGGCCGGAGTGTTTGCAGGTGTGCAGCCGGATTTGTATCGGTATGAGTTTCGTTCCGACGAAAAAAAGTACGGCGCTTTTTTTCAAATGAAAACCCTGGCCGGCACAAGCACCGAACTGACGCTGGCCGCCACCGGCATCGGCCAGTACATGGGTGGAGACGTGAGCCGGGAATATCTGGCTGCGCAAGCCGATGTCAGTTGGTCGCGACAACTCTATCTCACGCAGTATTGCGAGATCGATTGGAATCGGAATTGGCGCAACGCGAACAACGTTGGCACCCTGGCGCTGAGCAATGCCTATTTCAATGCCACCTATTATCCGCAACCGCGGCTTTCATTCGGCCTTTCTTATGATGCGCGGCGCTTGATCCGCACCTGGGAGACGCGCACGTTGGCCGATAGTTTGTTCGATCAAAGCCTGCGGCAGGGTTGGCGCGCGCATGTGGCGCTGCAGCCGACGGCGCTGACACGCATTGCCCTCGACAGCGGTTGGCAGGGCCAGCAGAACGCACCGGCGGTTTATTCGGCAGGCTTGTCGGCCAGCGCTTCGGACTTGTGGCGCAGCGGGTTCAGCTTGAGCGCACGGCTTTCCTATTTTGGCAATTCGCAAGCGCGCGGTTATTATCCCGGCTTGGATTTGTCCCGGCGTTTTTGGGGAATGTTGTATTTGACTTTGGGGGTGGGCACGTACATTTATCGCATGGAAAATCCCGCGAACACCCAGCGCAATCCGTGGGAACGGCTGCGGCTGGACGCCAACCTCAACCGCCAATTTTTTCTCAGCGCCACGATCGAGAATTTTCACGGCGACACGATGAATTTCGCGCGAGGATTTGTGGATGTGGGGTGGAGGTTTTAAGAAGAGCTTTTCCCCTTCTTTCCAAACTCCGCTTCCAGCGGGATGAACTTCGTGATGATAAACGGCGGAATAGTGGCAAGCATCACCCAGACAAAAAAGTTTTGATAACCGATAATATCCTGCAGCCAGCCGCTGAACATGCCGGGTATCATCATGCCGAGCGCCATTAAACCGGTGCACAGCGCAAAATGCGCTGTTTTGTGTTCGCCTTCCGCGACGTGAATCATATAAAGCATGTAGGCCGTGAAGCCAAAGCCATAGCCGAATTGTTCGAGCGCCACGCCGAGATTGACCATGAAGAAATTCTCCGGCCGCGCAAAAGCCAGATAAACATAAACGGCATCGGGAATATTGATGGCCAGCACCATAGGCCAAAGCCAGAATTTTAAACCGTGGCGCGCCACCACAAACCCGCCCAGCAAGCCGCCGAGCGTCAACGCGATAATGCCCACCGTACCATAAACGAACCCCACTTGCCCGGTGGTCAACGCCAGCCCGCCGATTTCGCGTGCATCCAACATAAACGGTTGCGCCAGCTTGACAAGCTGGGCTTCCGCAAAACGATATAATAATAAATAAGCGAGAATGACGCCGATATTTTTCTTCTTGAAAAAGGTGGTAAAGGTCACAAAAAACTCGCGCAGAATATTGCCTGAATTGGCCTGCGCCGGTTTATCCACGGCCGGATGCGGCAAAATTGTTTTGTGATAAGCAAAAAACACCAGAAACATGCCGGCCAGCACAAAAAAGGTGATGGACCATGCCAGCGGAATATTGCCGGCGCGCGCTTTGAATTGTGCGGAGGAGGCCAAACGCAGTTTCGGATCGAGCTGAATGACGGCCATGACCGGCTTGTTCCAATTGTCAGCATCAAAAACAACACGGCTGCCCTCCACCAGCGCAATGCTCTTGTCGCCGGATTCATTGCCGAAATTCACCACAATTTCCTGCCCGGCCTCCGGCGCGCGGGAGAGATGAAACGACACAATGCCCATGTTGCCGGCAAGGCCGGTTTGTTGCGCCGCCACCGCCGCAGGCGCAAAATGTTTTCGAAGAAATTTTTCGAGCGGCTGTACCACGACACGCTGCCACCACGACGGCGCCTCCGGCTTCCCATCAGCCGCCGGCGTTTTCTGTTCGACGGCATAAAAACCGTGCCGAATGTTCCAACTCTTCGCCCACGCCCGCAGGGAATCCACTTCGGTTTTGGGACGGCTTGCCGTGCTGATTTCCACATTGCTTGCGGAGACGACAAGGCGAAGATCGCCCTCGCCCGGCAATCGTGCAAGAGTATCCGGCAGAAATGTCGCCGTTGTTTGATAGTGCGGCCCGGCCGTCACGGTGATGTCAGCGGGCGGCAGGCCGGTTGTGCTTTCGAGGTAGCCGGCGAGAATGATCAGCAAGCCCTGGCCGGTGATCATGGCGAGACGATAAAACGTGCTGCGAATGCCCACAAAAAAAGCCTGCTCATGCTGCGGCAGCGCCAGCATGTAAAAGCCGTCTGCGGCAATGTCATGCGTTGCCGAACTGAACGCCAGCAACCAAAGAAACGCCAGCGAGTATTGAAAGAAATTTGGCAACGGCAGTGTGAGCGCAACGCCGCCGAGTCCCGCGCCGATGAGAAGCTGCATGATCACAATCCAAAAGCGCTTGGTCTTGAGAATATCGACGAGCGGGCTCCACAGCGGCTTGATCACCCAGGGCAAATACAGCCAACTGGTGTACAGCGCGATGTCGGTGTTGGAGAGGCCGAGACGTTTGTACATAATGACGGAGACCGTCATCACCACGACGTAGGGAATCCCTTCGGCAAAATACAAACTCGGCACCCACAGCCAGGGCGTGCGTTTCTTCTCCATTTCAGGGTGATTGCGTGTACTCGTTGGCGAGGCCATGAGGCGTCCTTTTTGACTTGAGATGAGAGGGGCGGAGCGGGCAAGGCGGCGCGCGGTGAATAACCGGGATCAGCCCGGTGACGAGGCGATCTTACCAAAAAATAAACCACAGATTTCGCGGGCTTTCACGGATATAATCTTGCATCTTTCCGTGCCGTGCGTGAAATCCATGGTTCATTTTTTCAGCCAAGCTCCGTCAATTGTGTGGCGAGTTACATGCGGCGGCGCGGACCGCCGTAACGGCGTTGATGGCCGCGGCGCCGGCGCCGGCTGTCTGGACGGCCGTTTTGCTGCGGTGTTTGGCCTTGATTCTCCGACTCAGGTCTCGCGCTACTCTCTTGAGGCGGCCGGTTCGCGGCTCGCGCGGTCGGCGGCTGCGCCGGTGTCGCAACCAGGTTCACCGCAAAACGCTGAACCAACCTCGGGACGACGATGATAACGCCCCACGCCAGCACGCGCAGCGGAAGAAATGGCGTCAGCGTCTTGTCAAAAGGAATCAGAAGAGAGAGCAAAAACAAAACACCGCCCACCAGCAGCGAATGATGAATAAGCCGCCATTTGCTGTTGGGTTGATAAGCATGACCCTGGCGAATCATAATGGCGAGTAAAACCTCGATCAACGCCAGGCTGATGGCGAGGGCGTTTGCCGCTGCCGTCTGCGCTGTGGTTCCTGCCAATGCCAGCCGGAGAAATACCGGCAACAACACGAAATTGAGGGCGAGCAAAGCGCTCAACACGAAGCCGCCTTTGGCCCAAAAAATTCCATTGGCCGACATGCTGCCCAAACGCCACCACACACTGGCGAGATAGGCAAACACGATGGTGAAAACAACCAGAGTTTTGAGGAACAGGGAAGAAGTCAAATCCGGCAGGGTCGCAACCGCCAACGCCGCGGTGACAAGCGTAAACGCCAGTACATCAGTAGCAACGGTGTAAGCTAATGAAGCTTGTGCACGTCGATCCATAAACCTCCTTCTGGAGGAAAATACAATGAATAAAATTCCCGGCGACGATGAACCGTTCTGCTTGTTTGATGCGGTGCAGAAAGCAAGGTGCCTCGATCACGAAAAAGCAGCTTGAGCAGCCGGCGTATGCGAGGCGCTCTCGGAGAGGCCGTAGGGTTATCGTCGAGGCGTCAAAATTGGTTGCCATAATAGCGAAATCAGGCTTGAAGTGCAACAAAAAAACCGAAAGACGAATTCATGAGGAATGAGCAACATCTCCCGGCAGGGATGAAACGCGAATGGCTTTTGGCGAACGGCATGGGCGGTTACGCCCTGGGCGATGACAACGGGACCTGCTCGCGCACGCGACATCATCTTTTAGTCGCGCCGGTGCGGCCGCCGTTGCAACGCGTGGCATTCGTGCGCACCCTGACCGAAACGATTCTGACCGACAATGGCTGGCTGCCGTTGCGTGAAATGTGCCGGTTGCATTATGAAAACCGCCGCGGCTTGCCGGTTTTTGTTTATGAAAGTAACCATTTCACCCTCCTCAAACATCTGTGGATGGCGGATCACTTTCACGGCGTGTTTATCCGGTATGAGTTGCAGCGCGGCGAATTGCCCGTGGAAATACGCCTCATGCCTTGTCTCGATTTTCGCGACCTCGAAACCGAAACGGCGTTGAGCGAATTTTACACCGTGAGGCGTTCCGAGCTTGGCGCCGATATTTACGCCGACGTGAATGACAAACCTTTGCGCATTGCAGCTTCGCCGGCGACCGGCTATGTGCCGGTGAATCGTTGGCATGAAATCTTTTTGGAAGATGAGTCCGGCACGCCGCAGCGTTATGAAGTTTATCTGCCGTTTGTCTTTGAACATGAATTGGCGGTGGGCAGAACTCTAACCGTTCTGCTCGCGCATGACGGACCGGAGTCGTGGGAAGCCGAAGCTGCCCGGCATGAAACCCCGGCTCCTTTGTTGTTTGCCAGCGAAGAAGCGCAGGCCTTGTCGCGCGCTGAAGGCTTACCTCATCTCGCCGCCGGCGCTCACGCCTTTTTGATCCGGCGTCCGACGATACTCTCGCTTGACAATACCACGCTACTGGCCGGCTATCCCAATCTTGCCGACAGCGGCCGCGAGGCCATGCTCGCGTTGCCGGGGCTGCTCATTGCCGCCGGCGAGTTCGAGCGTGCAAAGCAGGTGTTCAGCATTTTTCTCAAACACGTGCATCATGGACTGATTCCCAATTATTTTTCGAAGCGGCCGGAAAGCCCGAATTACGACAGTATCGATGCGACGTTGTGGCTGTTTGTCGCATTGTATGAATATTGGCAGGCCAGCCGCGATCTGAAATTTCTCGAAGAGAACTATTCGTTCCTGCTCGAAATGCTCAATTGCCATTTGCGCAGCCTCACGCCGGGAATTAAGTTTGAGGCTAAAACCGGCTTTTTGTATGCCCTCGAGACGCAGCGCGCCATGACCTGGATGAATGGCCGGTTGGGCAATTGGCTCGCGACGCCGCGCTCAGAGTTTGCCGTGGAAGTGCAGGCGTTGTGGCACAATACGCTTTGCATCATGGCGGAATTTTCCCACCTGCTCGGCAAAGAAACGGGCGAGAGCAAATGCCGGGAGTTGGCCGCTCAAGTTGAAATGAATTTGTCGCGCAGCTTTGCCGTGCCCGCTACGGATCTTATTTACGACAGCCTGCCGGAGCAGCTCATGTATGAGGGCAAGGAAAGCATTTTCCCGGCGGGCGATG
>SZPB01000070.1 GCA_030263535.1 Cytophagia bacterium CHB2 | reverse complement strand
GGAACAGCGCGGAATAGCCGCCGCGCAAAAAAAACATTTCATTCAGAACGACTTCCGCGCCGGCATTCATGCTTTCAGCGTTATCATTCGGATGCAACGCATCGACGCCCACTGTGACGCGCATATTGTCATTTTGGATCAATTCTGTGGCAATGCCAACGCGAAAGCCCAGCGGCAGCGGAAATCTCTCGGTTTCGTACAACGCGTTGACGAATTCAACATTGCCCTGGTTGTTGGGATCCGGATCGTTGCTGAAGCGAATGTCGCGGCCATCCAGGCGCATATCGCTGCCGAAGTTGGTGATGCTGGCGCCCAGGCGCACATTATTGAACGGCGTGGTGAATAACGCGCCAATGTCCACCGCCACCGCGCTGGCGTTCATGTGCCAAATGTTTTGCCGGATATACTTCGCGGTGCCGCCGATGGAAAAGCGATCGGTCAAACGGCGCGCGAAGCTCAAGCCCAGAGCCAGATCGTTGGCATTGAACAATTCACCGGTGCCCTCGGGTTTTTCGACCGTGCGGACGAAATCATCCGGCACGCCCAGGCTGGTCACGCTCAAGCCCATGACGCCGAGACCCTGAATATCAAACGCAACCGCCGCAAAATTGAAATTCATGTCAGCGAGCCATTGATTGTGCGCGAACATGACGCCAATGCCCTGATGATGCCCCAGGCCTGCCGGGTTCCAGTGCATCGCGCTCAAATCGCCTTCCATCGCGGCAAACGCGCCGCCCATGGCTGCGCCGCGCGCGTCCACGCCGATTTTCAAGAACTGCGCCACCGTTGTGCCGGTTTTAGTGATGGTTTGCGTGTTGTCGACCTGCGCGTGTGCGCCCGCAGCGAACAAGGCTATGACTAAGAGTAAACGGAATTCTTTCATGAGGACTCACTCTCCAAAAATTTCTGCGATGAAGAAGGTTGGCAGGAACATGCCGATCCTGCTTTTCCGCAATCCACCTGTCGAGTTTGGTTACTTGATCACTGCGAAACGGCCGATCTTCTGTCCGAGCGTTCCGGCATCGACGTGATAAATATAAACGCCGAACGCCAGCGGGAAATTGTCCTTCGTGGTCAAATCCCAGAAGGCCTTGCCATCGTCCATTGTGGTATGATGCTCGATGGTGTCGACCAACTCGCCGGTAACGGTAAAAATGCGAATGGTGCAATCTTTCGGCAGCAGATCGAAGTACAAGCGGCGCTGGCCGCGATCGCGCGGATTCTGCAAGTCCAGCGGCTCAATCGCGTTGGTCACGACATAGGGATTCGGCACCACGCGAATCTTGTCGAGCGTGTTGGTGGCTTGCACTTCATCAATGCGTGAAGCCGTGGTGGTGAAGCTGTAGGCGTCTTCTGCCGTGAACGGCCTGGAGGTGGCGATGAAATACACGTCGCCGGTGGTGGGCGCAACGGCATTTTCCGCGGGCGGCGTGAAGGTGAACTCCCAGGTTTGCACCAGGCCATCATCGCCCAGCAAAATAATCGCGCGTTCGCCGGGATTCCACAGGCTGTCGTTTCTCACGGTTTCTAGATAAACCATGCGCTGCTTTTTGGGCACCCGGCCTTTGGTGACCTCCCACACTTCGAAATTCGACTTGATGTAACCAAAGCCTGGACGGCTGCTGCTGTCTACCACGGTATTGGAAAAACGGACTTCGTAGTCCGCGGGATACTTGTTGCGATCCACGCCGTTGAACGGTTTGACCGAAGCGAGATAATTCGTCTTGCTCGCACTTGTCCATTTTGTGCGCGCTTCATCCAGATTGAGCGCGACATCCCTGACATAAAGCCGCATGCCGTCGAAGAAGGGATTGCCCTCTTCAAACGCCAGGCGCGTGCTGTTCAACAACGGGAAATAGCGATAAACCGCGCGCACACTCTCCTGCTCCTGAATCGCGCCGCCGGGAATGGCGCGCACGAAACCGGCCGGCGCCTGCAATTCATAATCCACCTCGCGCGTGAACACCCGGTTGCCGTCCGAGCTGGTCAGCGAAAACGTCGCCTCGTTGATGTTGGTGTTCGGCATGCTGATGAATTGATTCAGGCGCGCATTGAAGGTATTCACCACCGGTTTGAGATCTTCGATGGTATAGCTGGTGGGATTGTTGCTGAACGTAATGCGGAACTCGTCATCATCTTCCACCAGGCGCGGATCAACCACCTCGACCCACAGGTCGCCGGTGGCGACGCCGCTGACTTGCGCTATGCGGTTCGCTGCGCCATTGTCCTGCAACTGCCCTGGCACATAACCGGCCGTGGGCGCACGCGGGATAACTTGCACGGTATTGACATCCAGAATCAGCTCGTTGGTTTCGGGATTCAACGAGATGTTCTTGGAGCATTCCACCGGCGAAATCTTTTGCACGGGATCACCATGATCGTAGGAAACCACGGCGTAGTAGTACGTCTGCCCGTTGATGACATTGTTGGAATCAACAAACGAATGGCGCAAACCGGTGTTGCTGCCCAAATTGTAGGCAATACCGCGCTGCGGATCGATAATGGAACTCAGCCCGCTGTACTCATTATCCAAATCAAATCTGGCGGAGGCGCCCAGTACGGTCGTAAGCGGCTCATGGTAGAACGGCGAGCCGTTGGCATCGGTAATGGTCTGCTGATCTTCAAAATTCGGGTCCGTGCTGCGATAAATCACATAACCTTCGAAATCATTCGTTTCCGAAATCGGATCGAACGATTCCTCCGCGCCTTTATCCCAATAAAGCGTGACCTTGCGATCGCCCGGCACCGCCGTTACGATCGGCCGCTCCGGCGGCTTGGCGAATTGATAATTGATCTCATAAATCTGCTGCGCGGTTTCCGCATTCAAAATCAAATCATTGAGATTCTGGCCGACCAGCAACGCGATCGAGAAGCGGCGGATGGACTTGGCCGGCAGCGTGAGCGGCCCGGAACCGTAGAGAAACACATAATCGCCGGCTTGCGTAGTATTCGCCGAATCGAATTTTCCGGCGGTCATATAGTTACGGAAAATAAAATCGTCGTTGGAAATGACGTTTTGCCCGCCGAATGAAGGCGCCGCAAAACTGGTCAAACCAATCTGATCAGATTCATCCAAATCTGTGAATTCGAAATTCGGCTCGCCGGGTTCGCGAATGTCGAAGGGATCGCCGGCCGTGGGCACGCCGTCGTTCTCACCGCGATCACCGGTGTTGGGCACGCCGTCAACGCCAACATCGTGTTTCTCCGGATCCCAATCACCGTCGTTGTCGAGGCCGTCAGTTTGGCTTTCGTCAACCAAGCCATCGTTATCGTTATCGATGCCATCCGTGGGAAAGCCGGGGCTTTCTAAAAATTTATAGCCGAAATATCCCGGCCGGCGTCCGGCAACGTCGCTCAAGCCGTCTTCATCCCATGACCACACCATGTTGCGCGACCGGTCAAAAAACGACAAATCATCGCCGAAGTTGCTGGGGCCGCCGATATGCGGATCGCCCCACATGCCGAACGTCACATTGTTCAAATCCTTGTCGCTTTTGTTGGTAATTTTATAAATCAGAAAAATAATGTCTTCGGCGAGCGGATTCGACCATTGATAATAACGAAACTCGACTTCCAGGCCGAGGCCGCGCCGCGTCGAGTCGTTGACAAATGGATAATATTGAAATTCACGATTGCGGCGATCATCACACACAAAGATCGATTCCATATCGGCATTACTCGCGCCCTGCCGCAGCGCGCCCGGCCAAACGTATCTTTTTAGATTCGGATTGTACCAGCCGTCCGGCCAGCTATCCGGCTTGCCGTCGCCGTCGCGATCAAGATCGTTAACCGTGGGAATGCGGTTGCTTTGCGGATTGGCATAAGGCACGCGGCCGTCATCGCTGGTGGCCAGCGGCTCCCAGCCCCAAAACTCGCGGCCGTCGGGAGAAACCTCAAAACCCGTTGAAACCAATCCGTCGCTGATGCAAATCGCCGCCCAGGTGGTGTCGCCGTTGGGCTTGATGATAGGATTGTCATTGGCATCGCGTTTGATATAGGCATCGCGATGGCTGCGCGGCGGCACTTCGATTTCGGCAATGATGAACGGGCCGAATTCATAACCGTACCCCAAGCCTTCCCAGACGATATCCGTGACGCGATTGCCCGGACTTGAAATCGAGCCGTAATTCCAAATCTCGGTGGTGATCTTGTTGCCGTTGATGATGGCGCGCTGGCGCGGCGCAAGATTGTCGGTTATGCCGGAAGGCTTGCGCAGCATTTTTTGATGAATCTTCTCGCGCCATTGATAATAATCCTCGTGCTCGGCCTTGCTCCAGTTCTTCTGCGGGCCGTTGAGATACCATTGCAATGAGCCGCGCTTGGGCTGTTCCTGCGCCAAGACGGCCGTGCACAGCGTCAGAATGACTAACAACGTTGATTGTATTTTGAGATTCATGAACTCCCTCTCGGTGTATGTGTTTAAAAAAATGATTCTGGTTGCTCGATTCTCGATACTGGATACTGGATGATCATTTCTTGCTGAGATGTTGCTTCTCGACCGATTGTCTGAAGGAATTGATTTTCTTGCCCAACAAATCCAGTCTTTTGTGAAGATCCTGATAAAGCACGGCATCCGCAAGAGAGCCGGTTTCGAACAAAGTATCAAGATGATCGCTAGTCTCGTCGTTCGAAGCCAGCGCAAGAGTCAGAAAACGGATGAAGTCTTGCTTATACTCTCGCCGGCCGTATCCCTCAACAATCGTGGATTTGACTGATTTGCTGGAGCTTCGGATTTGGCTGCCCTCTTCGTACATTTCGAATTTTGGCAGTTTCTCGATCGTCATGCGATGAATATCAATAACCAACTGCCGCGACAATTGCCAAATCTCCAAATCCCGATAATTCATGCTTACCCCACTCCCTAAATATCCAGCATCAAGGATCCAGCATCAAGGATCAAGGATCAAAACTCCAGCGACATCCCCACCTGCGCCGAGCGCGGGGCGCTGTAATAATTCGGGCGGATTTGATATTCCGACCAGGTATGCACGCCCGGTTCGCCGTAATGCCGGATAAAGGCCTGCGTCTCTTCCAGGCTGCGGTTGACAAAAGTGTAGCCCGAGCGTCCGGTATCGTCGAAAACGAAGCGTTCATTGCGCTCATCGAACACATTAAAGACTTTGGCGAAGAACACAAAATCGACATTGCTCACGCGCAGATTCTTGAACACGCGCAGATCGAGATTCTTTTGCCAGGGCTTGCTGCCGCTGTTGGCGGTCGGCACATAGTTCGCGAACGGAATATTGGGCGTATGCGGCCAGCCACTGCCGACTTTGCCGATGAAACTCACGCCCCAATTGCCCGGCTCGCTGATCGTTACCGTGGTGTTGAGCAAATGGCGTTGATCCCAATTCAGCGGCACGACCTGCTTTTCTTCATCCATGCCGGACAGCGCGCTGAAGAAGAACGCGCCGCTACGCACATCATTACCTTCGGCTTTCTGGAACGTGTAATCGATCCAGGCCGAGAGCTTGGTGTTGGGATCGTGGCGTTTGGTCAAGCTCAGCGTGAAGCCTTTCACCGCGCCGTAATCTTTGTTGAGATAGATGTTGTAGCTGCGCGGTCCGAATTGCAACGATTGATAGCTGATGGTTTGCAGCGCCAACAGATCGCGAATATCCTTGGAGAACAAGCTCATCTCAATGGCGAGTGCCTCGCCGAGTTGCTGCTGCAAGCCAAATTCATAGTTGACGGTTTTCTCCGGCTTGAGATTGGCATAACCGAAATCCGAAAAGCCGCGCGCGCCATAGACATTGCTGCCGTAAATACGGCGCAGCTCGGGCATTTGGTAGAAATGGCCATAGGAGAAATGCAGAACCCCGCGATCGGTGATGGGAAAAGCCACGCCCAGCCGCGGGGATACGCGTTGCTTGGGATCGGCTTGCAGGCGCCCGCCTTCCGGATCGAGAATGTTGGCGATGTAATCGCTGTTGGGATCGAAATAGTCGTAGCGCACGCCGGCATTAATGATCATATTTTGATATTCGATCTTATCCTGCAAATACGCGGAGAAGAACATCGCAGTCTTGTCATAAAACGTGTGACTCGGTGTTTCATTCGCCGGCACCACCGTGGGCACATCGTAGAAATCGTTATCATAAAGAATTGTGATATTGCGCTCGCGCAAATGGTCGCGCCGCACGCTCACACCGGTTTTGATTTCATGCCGGGTATTGAGCTGGCTGGTGAAATCGAGCTTGCCGCCATGGGAGTCCGAGTCGCGATAGAAATGTCCCATCTGCGTGCCGCCAAAAGCATACGTCGCCGTCGAGGGCGAACCTTCGATGCGCGTGGTTGGCACATAACGCGGATCGGTGGGATCCTCATAAACAAACTGTTTGAAATCCGTGGTGGCGTAAAAAACGTTAATCTCGTAAAAGCTCTTGGTAAATGCGTGATTCAATTTGAATGAATAATTGTAGTTGTCGTCGCGATAATTGTAGGTACCGTCGGGGTTGAAGCGGTAATCATGCACATAGGATTTGTAGCGGCCGCGATCATATAAAATCTGCGAAGAGAGCTTGACGCGCGGCGCCAGGCGAAAAGTCAATTTGCCCAGGACATTGACGTCCTTGCTGGGATTCATCGGCACAAACGTGCCGTCGCCGCCGCGCTCGATGTACCAATTGTTGTCGTCTTCAAAATTGGCGGAATCGCCGGGCACATGCTCACGAATGCCGTAATGAAAGCCTTCGTCGTCGTCATAGCGGGTGCTGAGATTGAACGTCAGCTTGTTCCCGGTAAACGGCACCGGGCCGTTGAGCGTGGCGTCCAGCACGTAATTCGCAAAGGGGTTGATGTCATTAATATTGTAGAAGATTTCCTTGCCATTGGAAAGATAGTCTCCGGTGTAGGCGGAAAAGCTGCCTTTGTAATCCGCGCCGCCTTCCTTGATTTGCAGATTGACGATGCCGCTCATGGCATTGCCGTATTCGGCATTGAACGCGCCGCTGATCACCTTCAACTCTTCCAGCGCTTGATTCGAAACGTTGTTGGCCAGGCTGTTGGTGAAGAAAGGATTGGCCACCGGCACGCCGTCGATATAGTAGCCGATTTCATTCGAGCGGCCGCCGCGAATGTGCAGCGTGCCATCTGCGCCGGTGTTCACGCCCGCCTGCGTGGTGAGCACACCGATGAAGGTTTCCACCGGCAATGCTTTGATTTCCTCGGCGGTGTGGACTTGCTGCGAGGCGGTCAAATCCTTTTGCACCAGCGGGCGCTCGGCCACGATGACGACTTCCTCGCCTTCAATGGCCTCCGCCGACATCTGGAAATCCTCACGGGTGGTTTGATCCACCGTCACCCGCACGTTTTCGATGCGAACTCTGCCATAACCCACGAACGAGGCGCGCAGCGTGTATTTGCCCGAGGGCACGTTGAGAATGACGTAGTTGCCGTCAATGTCCGTGGCGGCGCCCAGCGTCGAGCCTTCGATCACGATGTTCACGCCCGGCAGCGGCTCGCCGGTTTGCTTGTCCAGCACGCGCCCGGCAATTTTACCACCACTGGCAAGGGCGGAAAAGGAGAAACAAAAGAGACCCAAGAGTAGCCACACGCTGCTCAGGTGTTTCTTATCAACCATCATTATGCAACCCTCCGAAAGAGTGTAACGAGTTTCAGGCGGAACCGCCCGGGCAGTAAGTCATGGAATGCACACAACCACAATATGCCGTTTAATTTTTTGATTCTATGCCGGTTGATGCGGGTAACTTTAAAATAGAATAATCGCCACGGATACACACTGATGAAACACGGATAACATAAACCCATTCCGAGCGAGCCGAAACTCAACAAGTCAAAATTATCGTCTTTGTATTGGAATAGAGAAAATACATGCAACCGTCTTGTATCTTTTAATGACAACACCGCCCGGGCGGTGTTGTCCCACGGATAATAATTATCCGTGAAAATCCGTGTTCATCAGTGGCTTGAAAATTTTCGGATGCAACTTCGCTGCCCTGTGTCGCTTCATAACCGGTGAACACTTCCGCCCGGGCGGTAAATCAAGAAACGCGCGCAGCCAACATACTCACGCGCCGCAATCTGTCAGTCCAGAAGTTCCTTCGGAATGTTGCCGCCATTGTCGGCGAGCTTTTGCAACACGGTTTTATGCAGCCACATGTTCATCTGCGCGGAGTCGCCCATCTTTTCGGGGGGACATCCCAGCTCGGTTGCCAGCTCTTTGCGCGCGGTAAAGCTGCTGTCCAGGCCCAAAAGCTTCAACAAATCGACGATCGAAACTTTCCAATTGAGCTTCTGGGGATTGGCGGCGGCCAGGCCTTCGAGTTTGGACATCACATCAACCACTGAAATCGCAGCCGGCGCTTGCGGCGTTGTGGTAGCGGTCGGCGCAGCAGAAGTCGTTTCTGCTGCCGGTTTGCCGAAGCCGAGTTTCTCGAGAATTTTGCTGAACAGACTCATGATAGTACCTTTCTTGTTAAAATGAAATTCCTGTTGCAACAAACAACAACACAAGTGAAGCACACAAAAATGAAACCGGGCTTACGCTTTGGTTCTTTTGAACTGTACAGCCATGCCTTGCCCAAGCCAGGCTTCGCCAGTGTCATTCAGAACAAACGTAGAAGTAGTCGCCCAAGTTAAGCCCAGGATTCACTGGCCAGTTATCGTCACCGATTGCCCCAACTGCAATAACTGGAGACCATACAACAAAAGGTAATGGGCCTGGCGGAAGTTCATAACGAACTTTTATTTTTATATCAAAAACGTGAACATTTCCTGGTATTGCATTACCATCAATTTCAAGTCTTTTACGATTACCACCAGAAGCTGTGCCATAAAGCTGAAAGCCTGTTCCGGTTCGTTGATCAACCCACCATTCAATGCAATCGATATAACTATCTGGCTCAGAGCCGTTGAATTGTAAATAGGCTAACTACTCTTTTTTTGCTTCATTGACCCAATAGTAAGGAGTTTCACCACCACTATGTTCTCTATATAATGAAATTGTTACAGTGGGTTCCATCGCCGGCGTTACCTTTCCACCATCAACTGATGTAGAGGGTGTTTTGCCAAGACTAAGGATAGTTGGAAACGAAACTCCGATTACAATCGCAAGAATTGGTGAAAATATTTTTCGATACATCGTAGGCCTCCACAAATCAAAAGTACCATTGGATTATGGAATACCTTTATTACGATTTTAATCTCAACTTGCGGCAGTGTACACTGGTGGCAATCTTTGCAAGCCCTCAACGAGAAACTTATTCTTCCCTACAATTTCCGTCCTCTTCCTCTTTGGACATAAACAGAAGATAGCTGCCTGTCGACTTTCTCAAAGTCAATTTATGCCTTGCGAAGTTACCTGACCTTCGCAAGGCTTAACACAAAATTTATTTCACCAGCGTCATGCGCTTGATCTTCTTGAAGTTGCCAAATTCCAGTGAATAGAGGTAAACGCCAATGACAACTGCGTAGTTCTTACTGTCCCAAATGCCAACGCAATTGAAGTGTTATGCCTTTGACCCTGTTTTGGTTAGGGCTAATTACACGCACCATAGTATGTACCCGGGTGAGTTCCCTGCTGCACTCCTAAGGGTTCACCAATACCAATGGTCAGTTCATTGGAACTCTCAGTCTCTATTTGACCTGCAAGATAATACTGAACGACCGCACGAACTTCGAATGTTTCGCCGAGATGATCATCTGCGTTGGATCGTTGAAAGCCATTGCTAGGTAGGGTTTGCCAGGGTCCATTAGCATTAAACTCCCATCGAACGCAGACAATTTCTCCGTATGATTGTTCGTCAAAATAAAACTCGAACTCTTGAAATCATTCCGTGGGAGGTTGTTTATCATTGAGATAGTATAGTGGCCCGTATGCAGAAACTGTCCGGGTGGGTTCTTTGAGCATTTTGGGGTACGCACCACTATCAGTTGATGTAGATGAAGTTCCTGCTAGTACAAAGAAAATAGAAATGAAAACTCCAGCAATTCTCAAGGGATTTGTAGGCTGCGAAGATTTATTCCGACACATTTCAGGCCTCGATTGATTAAAATGATTGCTGTTGTTGTGTTCAAAATCATAACTCTAGGTATTTTTTAAAATCGCCTTCTCGATGGCAACGTGATTGCCCCAGTGGTCTTTGTCGTTTCTCAACAATGAACATGAAATATGCCCTTTTCATAAACACTAACACATCTCTCAGACTTTCAAAATAAAGAAAACAGATGTCAACCCACCATCAACCTCTGCAAAGCGATATTAACCTTGCGAAGGCTCTTGGCCCTCGCAAGGTTAATTTGAGATTTCACTTCACCAACGTCATACGTTTCGCCTTCTTAAAATTACCGAATTCCAGCGAATAGATGTAAACGCCGCTGGCGACTCTTTGTCCATTCACGTTTTTTCCATCCCACTTCATCTCATACCGCCCAGCGCTCTGAAGTTGATCATCAACCAACGTTCGAACGACTCGGCCCATCATGTCATAAATGCGCAGCGAAACACGCTTGTTGATGGGTAAGGTGTAACGAATCGCCGTGGCCGGATTAAACGGGTTGGGATAATTCTGCTCCAGCACGTAGTCATCCGGCGTGATAAAGGTGGTTTTGTGCTCCTCCACACCGACACCGCCGCCTGTAAATTCGAAGCGTTGCACCGACCAACTCTTTGGATTCTTGACTTTCGTCAACACGGAATCGTATCTTGCGGTAGCGGTATTCCAGGTCAAATTCAAAGTTCCAATGCTGTCTTGATTGCCTTGGAAGCAGGCAATAATTTCATAGTCACCGTCATTGTCAAAATCAATCGGCTGGCGATTGAAATTTGATTGCACTTTGGCAGCAAACACACCGTGAATCGTTTGCGTTGTGGTCATGATACCCAATGAATCCTTTACAACAATGTCGATCGGATTCGCTTCGGAACCGGTGAAGATGTCTGGCTCGCCGCTGTAAATGACTTTCGTCACGTAACCGGAAGGATCGCGCGGGTTGTTTCCGGCCAATTCGGCACTCACAATGGTGCGCGGGAAAGTGGCACCGGAAAAGATATTCGCGCGACCGTTTTTGTCGACATCAAACACTGAAGTAGAAAAGCTGGCGAATCTTGGGATGACATTTACAACGTGCGAGCCGTCAATAGAAAGAACATCATCACCGGGGTTGTAATCAACGACATAGAGATCACCGGTGTCGAAATTCACAAAATAGGCTTCATCGTTGCCATCACCGTCTGCATCCCCAGTCGCACCGCCGAAAAGGGCGCGTGTATCACGCGGGGCTGTCGCCTGAAAAAATCTCGTAGGTGAAGTGGGATCGGGCGCTTGATAAGAATCCGCTCCAAGCACGTCAACGTTGTACAAGTTAAAAAAGTTGAACGTATGATTGATGATTTCCCATGTGCCGTCGCCGTCCAAATCTGCAGGAACCGCGTGAAACGGTGAGCCGCCGCCATATTCACCCCGATCGACAAAAAACTCGCTTACCCAGGTTTCGAAGCCGCCTCCAGAATTGTGCTCAATGTCTCCGATGACCGACGTTACCATCAGGCCGCGCTTGCCCCCGCTAACGGCCCGGAGGTTGCTCAAAAGAATTTCCTGCTTGCCGTCATTATCAACATCGAGAACAAAGGGAATGCCCTCGTGTTCGGCGTTGAAAAAATTCGGATTCGAAGCGCAGCAGCTATCGATTTCAGTGTTAATGAGCGAAGAGTAAGTCGTGCCATAATTGTCACTGCCGGTAACGCCATCCCATTCGAATACGCGCCATCCCGGAGGTAATGTAGCCAATGGAAAAATGATTTCCCATTTATTGTCCCCGTCGAGATCGCCAACGGTTACGACGCGAGGATTTCCTCTGACTAAATTATAATTATCGGCAGTATCAACCGGTGAAGCCCAAACTTGCTCGAATACGTCTTGTTGCTGATCGTATTCAAAAACTCTCACAGCAGCCGCAGCGTAATCGGTGACAATCAATTCTTTCTTACCGTCTTGGTCGAGATCAAAACCACCAATGACTGAGCGGCTGTTTCGAGATGATTGACTCGCATACAAGGGATCTGCCGCATCGGTATGTGAGATCTGAGTGCGCGGCTCCCATCCCTCCGCTAGCTTCTCCGCCGTGTTGGGATCATACTCCAACACCAAAATCAACGGCTGGCTGGGATCGTCGGCATAACGGTTAGTGATCACCACTTCGCGCAGCCCGTCGCCGTCAAGATCGACCGGCGATATGCGCAGCGGATACCAATAATCAATCGGTTCGCCTGCGCTCTCCAAAATCTCAGTCCACGCATAGCTGCTGGAATCCGCCGGCGAGCCAATGCCAAGATATTCGATGCGGTGGATGGTTTCAGAGTTGCCGGTATTCACAATAATGTCGAAACGGCCGTCGCGGTCAATATCGCCGACATCCGCGCCGCGCGGGCCTTGTGCCGAGGAAGAGGCATTAAAAAATTTGCCTACGCGCTTAAAGTTGTCAACCGTCAAGGTTGACACATCGGAAACATTGTCAAGGAAGTAAAGCACGCCATTGGTCATGGGGAACCAGGCTTCCAGCGCCGCATCGGCGTCAACATTGGCAAACAACAGTTTATGGCGATTGAATGATCCGGGATCAACTTCCGGAAACAATCCATTGAGATCGACTTGCAACGCATACGCATCCGGGCCCGTGGCTTCAAAAATGGTAAAGCTGAAATTGTCCCACGTGTTATACCAAATTTCGCGCAAACCATCGCCGTCGAAATCAGCAACGTCAACATCATAGGGGCCGCCGCCGCCGAGCAGATCTTCACCCGCGGAAAACTCCACGGCGAACCCGGCGAATTCATCGAGCGTCGGCGTGGTGAGTTGCGCCACCACCAACTCGCGCCGGCTGCCGGTGCGGGATTGGGTTATGATTTCGATTTTGCCGTCGCCGTCCACGTCATCCAGCTTGATGCCGGAGGGCCGAAAATCCAGCGCCACATCTTTGCCGTAATCATAGGTGAGCGTAGGGTTCGCCGGAAACGCGCCGGTGTCATCTTGCTCGAAGATAAAAAGCTTGTTGGGGTTGTTGATAGTGGGCACGCCAAAATAAATTTCCCATTTGCCGTCGCTGTCAATGTCGCCATAGGTCAGCGCGGGAAAGGAGTTGGTGCCCTCGGGCATGGTGTAATGCCAGACATGTTCATATTGATCGTTGCCGGCAGCTTCGTAGAGATAAACATCAAGGAAGCCGGGATCCGGCCCGGCGGGGGAGAGGGTTTCATCGGTGGCAAACAGAATCTCACGGCGGCCGTCGCGGTCAAAGTCCATTCCAACTTCGACCTTGCTGCTGCCGAAGTATTCCACGTCTCTAAAATTAGCATCCGTGCGGGGATTCAACGCCCACGAAATTTTAAACCCGGGACCGGCGTTGTATTGCGCCTGCGCCGGTTGCGCCAGAAATCCGGCAACCAACGCCGCCAATACCGTCAACGCAAAAATTTTTACCACTTTACCCATCGCGTACCTCCATAAAAGATTATTGGAACGAAGAACTATTGTGGATTGAACTTATGGTAAAAGACAATAGCAGATGACGCCGTTAAACGGTGGGAATATTCTACTGAAAATGAAAGCGCCGGTAATCTCGAACAGCTCGAGAAGGAGAGAGTGTATCGCGTGTGCATGCAGGTGGTGTAGACCTTTCGCTTTGCGGTTGTGTTGACCTCAGAGGATTGGTTCGAACTCCTGCTCGAAGAAACAGGTCCCTTCCTGGGGAAATGCGTGCGGGATATCGTATTGTCATGCCATCCGGCGCGCCTGTGCTGCTCTTCAAGATTCGCGTCAATCGAAGAGCAAATGTGGAAGGCCAATATAAAAGCTTTTGCCCTGCCTGTCAAGTCATTTTAGCCCGTGCGAAGATATTCGCAGAATTTGGGACGCGCCAAACAAGCGTGAAATCAAGAATTTTCTTGATTTAAACTGCGTTGGCAATGATGCCATAACAAGATAAGCTTGCGCTACTTCAGCCAAATCCAAAAGCTCACCGCTCGACGAAACCGCGAAGGGACACCAATAAACGCGAATTTTAAATTAGCGAATATTCGCGTTCATTCGCGGTTTCAAAAATGAAACGGTTATTTGAATGGCACTCCTCGGCATGCAAAATTAAGATAGCAGAATTTGGCTTGTCGCAGCCTGAGCTTGCCGAAGGCTGTCCGGACTTTATGCTTGCAGCGCGCAAGGCCATTGCTTATCTTGTTCGCAAATAAAACCGGGAAAAATATATCCCTCTTCGCCTTGTCAGCAAGGATATGGTGAAGTAGCAGGCAAATTGCCGCAGTAAGCGGCATCGCGCATGCCTCTCCGCAAGTGATATTGTTTCATCACAGCCGCGCAATTTGGCACGCCTCACACAGCGAGATCAATGCAACGGCCAAGCCGTTGCAGGAGCACTTTTATTCGGAGGCTGTGATTTCGGACGGACACCAAATAAATTTCTGAAATCCGTACAGATCCGTGTAAATCAGTGGCTAAAATCATACTGCCCAACCAAATTTTTCTGACGTCACATGACCCCGCAAAAGGCTTTAAAAAAATATTTCGGCCATACTGTGTTTCGCGGCCAGCAGGAGGAAATCATCGCGCATGTTTTGCAAAAGCGGCATGCGCTGGTGATCATGCCCACCGGCATGGGCAAGTCGCTGTGCTATCAAATCCCGGCTTTAATCAATGAAGGATTGACGCTGGTCATTTCGCCGTTGATTGCGCTGATGAAGGATCAAGTCGACGTGTTGGTGGGCAAAGGCATGGAAGCGGCCTATATCAATTCTTCCTTGAGCCGCGCGGAACGCGAAGCGCGCTATGCCGCGGTGGCAGAAGGCGCATACCGTTTGCTCTACGTCACCCCTGAACGTTTTCGCAAGCCGGAATTCGTCGCGTTGATGCGCCAACGCCGCGTCGATTTGCTGGCGATCGATGAGGCGCATTGCATCAGCCAATGGGGGCATGATTTCCGCCCGGATTACACGCGCATGCGCGAGATTCGTGGCGTGCTCAACCATCCCACCACCATCGCCTTGACAGCGACGGCCACGCCCGAAGTGCAAGACGACATCGTCAAGCAACTCGGCCTCAAGGCTGCTGAGATCAAACTCTTTCACGAAGGCATTGCGCGGCCGAATTTGCATTTAGCCGTGGCGGAGGTTTGGGGGCAGGAACGAAAATTAGAGCAGATCATCAGCATGCGGCAACGCCAGCGCGGCAACGGCATTGTCTACTTTGCGCTGATTAAAACCTTGCAGACGTTTAGTGAACAACTGAACTCAAAAGGCGTGCGCCACCTGCGCTATCACGGCGATTTGGAGGCGGCGGAGCGCAAGCGTGTGCAGAATCAATTCATGCAGGGCGAGGGCAATCTGGTGCTGGCGACCAATGCCTTCGGCATGGGAATCGACAAGGATAACATCCGTTTCGTGTTGCACGCCGAAGTGCCCGGCTCGCTAGAGGCCTATTATCAGGAAATCGGGCGCGCGGGCCGCGACGGCGAGCATGCCGAGTGTGTCTTGCTTTACGACGAGCAGGATCTGTTGATTCAAATGGATTTCATCCAGTGGAACAATCCCAATGCGGCGTTTTATGACCGGGTTTATCATTTCCTGCTCGACGATGCCGATAAAGTCAACGCCTATGGCCTGGAAGGTTTGAAGGAAAAATTGCATTTCAAGAACAAGCATGATTTTCGCCTGGAAACCGCGCTGGGCATGCTCGACCGTTATGGCGTTACCGAGGGCGCGCTCGAGACAAGAAATTTGATTGTAACAAGCGAACTGCCGCAGCGGCTCAGCACGCAAGCGGAACTCGACGACAAGCTCAAACGCGAACAGAAAAAACTCTATGCGCTGGTGCAATATGCCAAGGCGGAAAGCTGCCGCAAGGCATTCATTCATGATTATTTCGGCCTGTCACATGCGGCCAACTGCGGCTCGTGTGATTGGTGTTTGAGGGGGGAAGGTCGTAGATGGTAGATGGATGATAGAGTTCCGCTTAGAAATTCTATTACACTTTGGCAATAAGCGTATCGTAATCAGAGTGAGAACCAATCCAGAACCAAGTCACTTTGTTGCCTTGCTTTAGACCCAGTGCTCTCCATCCGATGGCAACGCGGACTGAATAAATTGGTTTGCTCTGGTGTACTTGTTTAAATTCAAGGCTGGGGTGATATGGATTTTTGTTTCCAGCGTTGATAATTCCTTTGAGCTTGTCGCTGGATTCTGCTGGGAAGCTTTCGGAAAGACTTGCGAAAATCGTCTGTTAAATACGACGTCATAACTCATCAAAGCCCATTTTCTTGACTCGTTTGGCTTTGATTTCTTGAAGCGCCTTATCTGCCAACTTTGCAAGTTGATCCTGCGTCTTGGCAAAGGTTTGATCCCACTTTAGCTCCGCTTCAATATCTTCGAGTAATTGTTGAGCGATTTGTTCTTGAACCGTTTCCGGAAGCTCTGCGGCTTTATTAAAAGCCTGTGATAAGAGTGCGGTCATATGATCTCTCCTGTCTGTGTAAGCGCAAATATAGGAAAAAATATGGCCGAAGCAACGGTAATTCTCAAGTCAAAATTTTGGTGTTGATAGCAAATTCTTGAACCAACCGTTTCAGTCCTGCACAATGTTCCGCGTTGACTCAGGCGGTTTGTTGCTTGTGCGTGAACTCTTCCTGTCCTGATTCTTCATCCGTCAGTGAACGCGCCTATAATATCGTTGATATTCCTGAGCATTCTGCCCTTCAACTAAAAAGGCGCAATTGCAGAAGAATCATAATCCCCTGGCTTGGCTTTTGCCTTCAGCCGCCGATATTCCCCACCTCTTTTGCCGCTTGCGGCAATGAAGCTTGTCAATCGTTCTGAAGCTTTGGCCATGATACATGCTTGGAAAGGAAAAACGCATGCTGCGTTGTTCACCGCCTTGTTTGCTGACTCTAACACTTTTGTTTGTTCTAGAATACTCTTCCTTCCCGGTTTCGGCTTTCGCGCAAGGCCGGCCCTCCCCTCATAGCGATTCCCTGCGCCAGACGCTGCAACTGCCGGCCGCTGTCCGTCTGCACTGGCCGGCGGGCCGCAATGGCGTGGATACCATCAGCGTCATCGACGACTTCAATCGCGCCGAGATCGGCGATCACTGGACGCACGACAAGCGCTACTGGAGAATCAAGGACGGCGAGCTGACGCATACGCCGGAGGCGATTTATGGCTGGCGTTATTTAGCCGTCTTCAATCCGGTCTACAACAAGCCGGGGCGGCGATTGCATTCGGTATCCTATCGCTGGGGACAGCATGCGGATTCGATTGGCATCAAGGAAGGCGCACACGCTCTGATGATCGACACCCTGTCAACCACCGGCAGCGGCTACTGGCTGTGGCACCGCACCAATTATCACCAAGTCTGGTTGTGGATCGTGCGCTACGGCACGTGGGAATACACCTGGGGGCAGGGCAAGAGCGTCGATCAAAAACCGGCAAATGTTCGCAATCCGGTTGCCGGTGACGTGGTGACGGCCGTCATTCGCCAGCGCAGCGCTGCGAATTATTTTGATTACTTTGTAAATGATAGTCTCGATGCCACCTGTGCAGACAGCAGCAAGGAGTTCGGTGTTTATGAAGATTGGTACGTGGGCGTTTTCATTCATGGCGAGAATCTGAACAATGCGGTGGATGATTTCACTGTGACCTGGCTGGAAAACGACAAGATCGCGCCAGGCGCGGTGAGCGATCTGCGCGGCACGGACAGTACCTCCTCCTCGATCACGCTAACCTGGTCGGCGCCGGGCGATAACAATTGGGACGGCCAGGCGCACCGTTATGACATTCGTTATTCGACCGAGCCAATCACGGCAAACAATTTTTCAGCAGCAGCCGCAGCGCCCCCACCGGCGCCTAAACGCGCCGGTGAAACACAAACTCTGGTAATCAACGGCTTGCAGATTTATCAAACGTATTATGTTGCGATGCGCGCGTATGATGAAGTCGGGCATGTGAGTGCGCTCTCGAACGTTCTTAAAATCCGCACTAAAGGCGACGGTATCGGGCAGCAGCTTGCGTTAGCCGGCGGCTGCGATCAAACCGGTGACGTGGGCAAGCCGTTGGCGCAACCGCTGGTGGCGCAAGTAACCGATCGCTTCGGCGCGCCGGTGAGCGGTTTTGCCGTGCAATTCGCCATCGTGAGCGGTCACGGCCATTTGCAGGGCGACAGCACGCGCACCGTCACCACGGACGCCAATGGCCGCGCGCAGACGGCGTGGACGCTTGGCACATTACCGGGTCGTCATGAAGTCGAAATTCGCGCGAATGGTTTAAGCGGTTCGCCGATTCGTTGCCAGGCCACGGCGAAAATCGGCGCGGCGGCAAAAATTAATCTTGTCAGCGGCAATGGCCAAATCGTGTCAGCCGGCAAAGCCTCTGCGCCCGTCGTTGTTCGCGTCTTGGATGCTTTGGACAATCCCGTTGCTGTTGAGTCGGTGAAATTTGCCATTGTTGCAGGCAGCGGGTGGTTTAGCGGAAAAGCAAAAACGTTCGAAACAACAACCGCAAACGATGGCACGGCTGCGGCGTCATGCTTTGCCGGCGAGATTTATGGAGATACTACCAAAATAGAAATTCAATCCGGCCAGAACCCGGCCTTGAAAGCGCGTTTCAATCTCATCACCGCAGCGCCGGATTCGCTGGCTGAAATCAGCGGCAATCAACAGACGGGGCAATCCGGCGCAACCTTGCCGGAGCCGCTCGTCGTGCGCGTGTTTGATGAGCAGGGCGCGCCGGCAAAGAATTTTGGCGTCACGTTTCGCGTGGTTGCGGGCGGCGGCAGCTTCGCCAACGACACTACTCAAATTCGCGTGCTTACGGATAGCAGCGGTTATGCTGCGGCATTTTGGAGACTCGGTCAAAATCTCAGCAGCCAGCAAGCAAATGTCAAAGCTGAATTCAACGGCGCGAAACTGCGCCAGTCGCCGATCAGCTACTTTGCGACAGCCACGCCTGCAACCATCAGCCCGACGCTTTCGCGTGTCACCGCCGCGTCCGGCGCGAGTTTTCCGGCAGACAGCGCAGCGGAGGCTGCTATTACCATCACCTTGCGCGATGAATTCGGCCAGCCGGTGGCCGGCAAGCAGGTACACATTCAAGTTTCCGGCCGCGGCAATTTCATCACACAACCGGACGCGCCCACCAATGCCAATGGCAGAGCGACGGCGAAGCTGCGTTCGATGCAAGCCGGGATTAAAACCGTTTCGGCCTATGTTGTCTCACCGGCGCTCAAGCTCGCCGATAGCCTGCGCCTCACCTTCACGCCGCTGCCCGCAACGACGTTTGAAATCGCCGGCGGGAATAATCAAAGCGGCGTCATCAATGAGCCGCTGGACGAACCGGTGATTGCAGTTTTGCGCGACAAGCTCGGCCATCCACCAGCAGCGACGGAGGTGCAGTTTACGGTGGTAGCCGGCGGCGGCAGCTTGTTGAGCAACGCCATCGTTGTTTCGGACAGCAACGGCCTGGTGCAAGCGGTTTGGCGCATGGGGCCGGGCGTCGGGATCAACCGGCTGGAAGCCCGCGCGGCAAACGCGGAGTTGCCTGTGCTGAGCTTCAACGCATTGGCGCTGGTCACCGGCGTGGCAGAGAAGTCTTCCGGCAATTTGCCGTTGCAATTCACCTTGCGGCAGAATTCTCCCAATCCCTTTAATCCTGAAACGAACATTCAATTTGATCTGCCAGAAGCAGCGCTGGTGCGGTTGGAGTTGTATGATCTGAATGGGCGCTTGGTGCGAATGTTATTGGAAGGCGAGCGGCCGGCGGGCACACACACGGTGAGATGGAACGGCCGCGATCAAGCGAATCAGGTGGTGAATTCCGGTGTTTATGTCTATCGCCTGCGTGCCCATTCACGCCACAGCGGCGAGTTTACGGCAACGCGCAAACTTATTTTGATGAAGTAATGGCAATTGAATAACACAGGCATTTTCTGCAACCGCTAATAAACGCGAATATGCGCTAATATATTTATCATTCGCGCTTATTAGCGTTTATTCGCGGTTTCAAGGAAATGAGTAAATTATTAAGACGGTACTCCTAAAAAATACTCACTCCATCGTCACCCAAATCGGACTTGACCACGCCATTTCGCCGTCATCTTGAACCACACGGACGTAATACCAATGCGTGCCCGGGCCGGCCTGTTCGTCAATCAGCTCGAATCTCACCATATCGCCCACGCCGAAATCACCGCCGTGTTGATGAATGATTTGATTGTCCCGCAGCAAGTAAACGTAGCGAATCTTTCCCGTGCCGGCAACGCGCGCGCTCAACTTGGGCGGCGTGTTGGTGGTGTATTCACTGCCCATGGCATGATTATCCGCGCTGAAATTCAGCAAAATGCGCACGCCGCTGGTGGCATAAACGCGCCGCGCCTGTAGCGCTTCATACAACGAGGCGCGCGTGAGCTTGCCTTTGAGCCACACGCCTGCCAAACCCTGCACCCAGGGATCGCGTTTGCGGCCAATACCGTGATGCCAGATCAAGCCGTGACCGTCGGAGGCGCCGAGCACGCCGAAGCGCAGCCCTTGCGCTAGGCCGTTTTGCATAAACATCCCGGGCGTTCCGCCGCGATGCGTGATCGGCTCGTTACCCATGTATTCAAAGGCGCCGTGCACCGAAATGATTTCCACATTCGGCTGTGCCACCGGGTCATGATTTTGCCAATCGACGCCGGTCCAGCCAATGTGATGCGGAAACGCAATCGCGCCTTCGGCTTTCAAGCGCGCAAACAGCTTGGCCGTGGAGTTGGCGTTGCTGTCCGCGAGACTGAAAATCGCATAGGACTCATCGCGAAAATAAACGTTCTTGTGACCCGCGCCGTTGGGCCAGCGCGCGGCCGTCCATTCGTAAGCCGGCAGCGTGATGAAGTCTTGCGGCGCATTGAAGCTAGCAGTGATCGTTTTGAGATATTCCCACTCTGAGGGCAGCAAGCGATTGCGCACAAACCATTCGTGATCCGTGAGCGCGGCAAAATCCCATTGATAAAAATCACGGCTGCGCGTGTAACAATCATCGGCTGTGCCCATGCCGTCCGAGAGATTCGAGTGCTGGTGCAGAT